>JAIPEI010000031.1 GCA_021737245.1 Deltaproteobacteria bacterium
AGCGGGCGCATCCTTCTCGACGAAGAGAAGGTCGTACACACCCATGTGCACGCCCACGGTCACGGCCGCGTGGCCCACTCCCACGCTCACGCAGGGGAGTACGCCCATGGATCGGACGAGGAGTAGCGGGCTTGGATCCGTCTTCGCTTGACATCACAGATCCTTTATGATAGTATGATATAAAAATTGAGGCAGGAAGCCTCCTCTTTGTTGAAACGAACCCGTTTTGACCGTCGGGAAAAGCCACGAAGGCGCTTGCATGGAGAGAAACTCCAGGGCCTCCGTGGCTTTTCTGTTTGTGTCCCGCGCCGCCTGAGGGGGAAGAAACTCCCATGCACATCACCGAAGGAGTGCTCGCCTGGCCCGTGCTTGCTGCGGGTGCGGCCGTGGCCGCCGGCGGGGCTGCCCTGGCCCTGAAGAGACTGGAAGAGGATCGCATTCCCCAGGCGGGAATTCTTGCGGCGGGCTTTTTCGTGGCTTCTCTGGTCCACGTGCCCATCGGTCCGTCCAATGTCCATCTCGTGATGAACGGCCTCCTCGGGCTGCTTCTGGGCTGGACGGCATTTCCGGCCATCCTCGTGGGACTGATCCTCCAGGCGGCTCTTTTCCAGTTCGGCGGTTTTACCACTCTCGGCGTCAACACCGTGATCATGGCCGCCCCGGCCGTGACCGTCCATTACCTGTTCCGCGCGGGTGTGAGAAGCGATAACCGCACCCTGTCCCTCGTCTCGTCGTTTCTCTGCGGGGCGGCGGCCGTTCTCATGGGAAGCCTCCTCGTGGCCGCCTCGCTCGTGTTCACGGGGGAGGCCTTTCTGGGGGTGGCTCGGCTGGTGGTGGTGGCGCACCTTCCCGTCACGGTCATCGAGGGCGTCATCACGGCTTTCTGCGTGGTCTTCTTGAAACGCGTCAAGCCCGAAATCCTGGAGGTATTGCATGCTCGCTAGCCGTCGTTCCCTGTGGCTCCTCGTTCTCGTCCCGGCCGTGATCTTCCTGCTGCACGGAAAGGGTGCCCAGGCCCACCGGGTGTATGTTTTTGCATGGGTGGAGGGGGATACGGTGTACACCGAGTCCTACTTCGGCGGAAAACGAAAGGCCGCCGGCGGCACCATCCTTGTGTACGATCCGGCCGGCAGGGAGATCGTGAGGGGGGAGACGAATGAGGAGGGGATCTTCGCCTTCCCTCTCCCCGGCCGCATGGATCTGCGCATCGTTCTGGAGGCCTCGACCGGGCATCGGGCCGAGTACCGGCTCGGTGCGGACGAGATCCCCGGAGGCGGGGAGGGGTCGCCGGGACCGGCTGTGCAAACAAAACAGGAGAGCACGACAAGGCAGGATGCCCTGGGGGGTGACGAGGCCCCGGGTTCCCAAGGGGAAGGATCGGCGTCGGTCGATGCGGAGGCTGTCCGGACCGTGGTGGAGAAGGCCCTGGATGAGCGCTTGAACCCGCTGGTCCGGTCCGTCGCCAGGTTGAGACAGGATCAGGGACCGGGCGTCACCGAGATCCTCGGCGGGATCGGCTATATCGTCGGGCTCGTGGGGATCTATCTCTACGCCCGGAGTCGCAGGCACGGAAAAGGAGACGACTGATGAGAAGGCTCAGCATGATGATTCCGGCGCTCCTCTGGTTCCACATTCTTGCGGTGGTGCCGGCCGCCGCCCACTTCGGCATGATCATTCCATCGGACTCCATGGTCATGCCGGAGGAGTCGAGAACCCTCTCGCTGGCTTTGTCGTTTTCCCACCCTTTCGAGATGATCGGCATGGACATGGAACGGCCCAGGGCGTTCGCGGTCTGGGCAAAGGGAAAGCGGATCGATCTGCGCGCGCAGCTCCGGGAGACGAAGATCATGGACCGGAAGGCCTGGAGACTGGACTACCCTGTCCGGCGTCCGGGGCTCTACGTCTTTGCCATGGAGCCCGAGCCTTACTGGGAGCCGGCCGAGGACTGCTACATCGTCCACCACACCAAGTCCGTGGTCACGGCGTTCGGAGACGATGAGGGCTGGGACAGGGAACTGGGGCTCGAGACCGAGATCGTGCCGCTCAGCAGGCCGTTCGGCCTGTATGCGGGAAACGTGTTTCAGGGGATCGTCAAGCTGAACGGGAAGCCGGTTCCGTATGCCGAGGTGGAGGTGGAGTACTTCAACGAGGACCGGGCCGCCGAGGCGCCCACGGATCTCATGATCACCCAGACCCTCAAGGCCGACACGAACGGGGTGTTCACCTACGCCGTTCCCAGGGATGGCTGGTGGGGGTTTGCCGCACTGAACAGCTCGGACGAAAAGATGGAGAGGGACGGCGAGCCCAAGGACGTCGAGCTGGGCGCCGTGCTCTGGGTGCGGTTCCATTCGTGGATGAGGGGAAACGGGGAGCCGCCGCAAGATCCGTGAGCATGGAGAAGCTTCGTTTTAAATTGCAGTTCTTTTCGAAGAAGCGCATTCATGTAAAGAGTGATGCTCAAACCAATGATCAGCCCTTTCGGTGCTTGGAAGACCAAATATAATTGATGGTGGACAGAGGGGGATACTCGCCATAAAGCACCTTTACAATCGCGTATTTGAGGTTTTCAGAAACACTCAACTTGCCTGAAGCATATTCAAACACGATATAAAGTCACGCCGGATAGTCGTCACCCTCTTAAGGATGAGCTGGATTTCTTACTGTCTCCGAGGTGACCATAAGGAGATGGGCCAACTCCGGGAAACTGAAGTGTGACGGATTCGCAAAAATCCGCTCATCCGCCTTCCGATTCTGGGAGGGGACGATGAAATCGTCGAGTTTTATATAAGGCGCGCCTACGAGTAAAACACTAAATAAGCCTTGATATAACATTTGAAAGAAATTGATATCCATATATATAATAGGAGTAGCCTATGAATAGATAATAATTAGAGAAAGCAAGGAGAAGGTAAAAATGACATCTTATGACTATGACATAGGCATTATCGGCGGCGGGGCGGCCGGCCTGACCGTTGCTTCCGGTGCGGCCCGGTTGGGCGCCAAAACCCTCATGGTTGAAAAGGAAAAAGAGCTCGGCGGCGACTGTCTTCACTTCGGGTGTGTGCCGAGCAAGACCCTGATAAGGACCGCCCGGGCCTATCACACCATCAGAAACGCCCAGGCCTTCGGACTTCCGGCCGTTGAAGTGCCGCCGGTGGACTTCACGAAGGTGAGAGAGAGAATCCAGTCGGTGATCGCAACCATTCAAGAACACGACTCGGAAGAAAGGTTCTGCAGCCTCGGCGTCGAGGTGGAGTTCGGCGAACCCGCCTTCACCGACGAGCACAGCGTCCGGTTGAATGGAAAGAGTGTTTCCGCAAAGACCTGGGTCATTGCCAGCGGCTCGTCACCGGCAACCCCCCCGATAGAGGGGTTGGACAAGACACCGTACATCACCAACAAGGAGATCTTTTCCCTGGATCGTCTCCCTCAGTCCATCATCATGCTGGGTGCCGGCCCCATTGCGGCGGAGATGGCCCAGGCCTTCTGCCGGCTCGGGACAAAGGTCTCAGTGGTACAGCGGAGCGGGCAGATCCTCAGCAAAGAAGACAAGGATATGGCCGATGAGGTCATGCAGGTCCTGGCCGCTGAGGGGGTGGCCTTTTACTTGAACGCCTCGATCCTCGGAACAAGGGACTTGGGCGATGGGAAAGAGGTGCTCATCAGGAACAAGGAAGGTGAGTCCAAAGCCCTGGAAGCGGAACAGGTTCTTGTTGCCATGGGACGCGATCCCAATCTGGCGGGCCTTGACCTGGAGGGGATCGGGGTTGAATTCGACCGCAAAGGCATCCAGGTGGATGCACGGATGCGAACCACCCGGAAGAACATCTACGCAGCAGGCGATGTGACGGGCAGGTTCCAGTTCACCCATGCAGCAGGCTATGAAGGGGGGATTGTGGTGAGCAACGCCGTGTTTCATCTTCCGAGGAAGGCCGATTACACGTTCTTGCCCTGGTGTACTTACACAGACCCGGAGCTCGCCGGCATTGGAATGAATGAAAAGACGGCCGGGGAAGCCGGGATCGAGTACTCGGTGTTTTCGGAGGCCTTCCGGGACAACGACAGGAGCCTGGCGGAAGGTGAACGGGAAGGGAAGATCAAGATGCTCCTGGACGCGAATGAAAAACCTCTGGGGGTTCAGATCCTGGGACCCCGGGCAGGGGAGCTGCTGAGCGAGTGGGTCGCGGTTCTGAACGGAAAGGTAAAGCTCTCCACCCTGGCTTCCGCCGTTCACCCCTACCCTACTCTCGGGGAGATCAACAAGAGGGTGGCAGGCGCCTATTTTTCGCCAAAGATCTTTTCCGATAAGGTGAGGAAAGGGCTGAAGTTCTTTTTTCATCTGAAAGGGAGGGCCTGCGGATTGGAATGAAACAGCGATAACAGATGCACCTCGAGGGCATTGTTGCCGGACTCATGTTGCAGAACGATGGTTCCCGTTTCATGGGACGGATATCTCTATGACTGCGATTTCAGCATGGCCAAGGGGGTGCCCATGGACAAACGGAAGACGCATGTCTCAGAAATGTCCGGCCCGCCGTTGGAAGGAAGCCCCATCTTCTTGCGGTCATGGCTATACGTGCACAGCGGGCGCGGGTTTTACTTGAGGAGGCACCCCCCGGTTCCAGAGTTCAGGCCGAGAGGAGAAATCAAGTGGATGAACTGAACAATGGAGCACCCGCAAGGAGTAAAAAAAGGGGCGTTCTCAAGGCACTTGTCTTCGTGGCCTTCATCATTGTGGCCATTTACGTGATGAGGTTTACGCCGGTGAAGGATTTTCTCACCGCCGATGCACTCGGCCGCTTCCTGGATAGCGCGGGCATATGGGCGCCCATCGCCTACATGGTCGTCTATGCCGTTGGAGTCTGCCTCTTTCTGCCAGGCACTCTTCTCACCGGGTTGGGGGCGGCGCTTTTCGGGGCGTATTGGGGGTTTATCTATGTATGGATTGGCGCGATGTTGGGGGCCAGTGCGGCTTTCTGGATAGGCCGTACCCTGGGAAGAGATTTTGCGGCCTCCCTTGTAGGCGATAAGCTGAAAAAATATGATGACGCCATCGGGCGGAACGGCTTTGCGACCGTGCTCTATCTCCGCCTCATCTATTTTCCATTCACCCCCATGAATTTCGGAATGGGCATTACGAAGGTGCGGTTTCGGGACTACTTTTTCGGCACGGGTCTGGGCATCATTGTGGGAACCTTCGTCTTCACCTTTTTCATTGGGACGGTAAAGGAGGTATGGTTCTCGGGAAACTGGGGAGAGCTCGTCTCTTTCAAAGTCTTCTTCTCCATCAGCCTGTTTGTCTTCTCTTTCTTCATCCCCAAGATCATCAAGAAGATCAGGGGAGAGGAAGCGCGGGGCAAAGGATCTCCGTCATGAGGCTGTCGCGGTGAATTCGGCTGCCGTTTCACTGCAGCTTCGTGGAATCCCACCATTTGCGTGTAAAAACATGAGGTTAGTGCCCATATAAACGAACTTCGGGCATGGCTGTGTTTCCAATTCAGAAAGGAGGATTGGAACCTCGCTGATCGACGATGAGATTGGCAAAAAAGCCCCTTTCTGGATGGAAACGAGGTCAGGCCCCCGAGGGCGGTAAGACCCCATTATTTTGAAGGCTTCGAAAAACCCGCTCAGCCGCCGCTGGAAACGTTATAACCTATTGTAATGCCAGGGGCAGATATCGAAGCTTCGGGCATTTTACGACTCCATCAGGATTCCGGCCCGCCGCCGGTCGGGTTCCTGGATGATTCCGGAAAATCATCCAGGGGGTCCTCTACTTTTTCCTTCATGAAAAGCTTTTTCGCGACATGTCTGTCATATATATGCAGGTTATGTGCTATGTATCTTGCCAGCAGATACTCGAATGGGAGCCAAGTAACGTGACCAATCGGAATGATATATCTTTTTGTTCCTCCCATCTCTTTATACAGCATTCTACGGCTTTGAAACGGCAGTGAATTATCAAATAGAGCATCTATGAAGACAGCTTTTGATTTATCCAATAAATGGGCATAGGAAAGAGGGTCTATTCTGAAAAGAGGATGAATTCTTTCATTGGTCAATATATCATGTAAAGACATTTTTTTAACATAAGGAAGTTGTTCTTTATAGATCTTGTATAGACGCTTTTTGTCATCGAGAAAATGATTTGCTTCAAACCCTTTCTTTAGAATTCTCCTCACAAAGCGGGTAACACTGGATTCAAATAGTATCTTTGGAAGGTGCCCTCCGATCGTCATAAAAATGGTATGATATATCCTTGGATCCATAACAGAAACGATGGAAGAAACCATTCCGCCAAGACAATACCCTAAAAGACAGTTGTTTTTTTTCCAAAGGTTATTCTGTTCAAGAAAGTCAATGGTTGAGAATGTATCAACAACGGCATGTTCCCAAAATTTGTACATGCGAGGAATATCTGGATACAAATAACTCAAGCCGCTGGCGGAGCCATTTTCCACCCTGGTATAGATTCCAGGAAATACGAGGACCGTGGTATGTATACCTGCAGATGCGATCTGTTTGCCCATCCAAAGCAAAAATTTGATATTTGAGCTGCCCAGCCCATGCAATATCATTAATGATGCACGTATTTCTGATTTCGGGTGAAAGTTGTACAGCTCAACAGTCTCGGTTCCGGGATCAGGATTTTTATACAATGTCGGAAAACGAATATAACTGCATCTATAGTGTTTGCCCTTGAATATGTAACCTGAACGGAAGTCAATGGTGGTCTTTTTATATGAAAAATCGATTTTCATTGTGATAGCCGTGGTTGAAAAAGATGTGGATGGAGACAGCGTAAATATGATTCTGAAAAAAGAATCATCATTTGAAAGTTTGCTTAATGAACCTTATCGTATATTCAAGTATTTTCATTGTCTTAAAATCATTCATGTTATTTTCAAAACCATGACCGCCTTCTTTATGGACCATGAGTTTGCAAGGTACATTTTTAGATTTAAGCTTTTTAATAAAATTTATCGAGGATGTGTAAGGCACGATCATGTCTTTTTTGCCATGCACCACGAGAGTGGGTACCATTCTTTCGGATATCCACTCTATCGGAGAATAGTAAAAATATTGAGAAGGCCTTTTGTTCGGGCTCCCTTTCAGGGTTGCCATGGCGGCAAAACGGGCGAACAGGGATCTTTGTTCTTTTCCAAACAGATCTCTTAGGTCCGAGGGGGAGTAATACGCAGCAACCCCCTTGATCCCTTCCGTTTTGGCACTTTGCTCCAAAAAAGTATAGAACGAAGCATAGAGAAGAGCAAGATGCCCTCCGGCGGACAAACCCATGAGTACAATGCGATCCTTGTCAATCTCCAGGTTTACGGCGTTTTCTCTAACGAAATGAAGCGCATCTGTATAATCCTCCAATATATCTTCCATGCTGTTACGTACAGCAAGGCGATAATCTATATTCGCCGTTGCCAGACCTTTTGAGGCAAGGAACTTACACCATGTAACATTTCTGGGCTGGTTTCGAAAACCGGAAATCCAGCCTCCCCCATGGGCGAAGAGTACGAGCGGGTAAGCATGTTTTTTATGGTTTGGATACCAAAGATCCAGCTTCAGGACAGTATTTCCGACTTCTTTGTAGGCATACGTGTGGAAACGAAATGTTCCTTTCGTTTCCATTGGAGCTTTTGTGATGAAGAAATTCCGAATATATAACGCGATATTGCTGATAAAAATGGTCAACCTACGTGGACCCCCTGGGAGCGCAGATAATCCTTCAGCTCTCTGATTCCGATTCTCTCAAAGTGAAACACGGATGCGGCCAGCAGGACCGCGGCACCCGCCTGCACTGCTTCGAGAAAATGCTCCAGCTTGCCCGCGCCGCCCGAGGCCACCACATCGGCGGAGACCGCGGATGTGACGGCGCGGATGACAGGGAGGTCGTACCCGGTCTGGGCGCCGTCTCCCGCCTTGCTGGTGGGAAGAATGACGGAAACCCCGTACCCGTCCACACGCTTGGCCCACTCGACGGCATCTGCGCCGGTCGCGGTCCGTCCTCCGTCGATGTAGACCTCGTAGCCCAAGGGCATGGCCTCGTTCCGGTCTACATCGATGGCTACGGTCACCCTTTCCGGTCCGAGCCTCTTGACCATCTCCTCGATCACGGCAGGGGTCCGGAAGGCGGCACTGCTCGTGGAGACCTTGTCGGCCCCTGCAGCCAGCACCGCCTCGGCCGATGCCACGTCGGAGATCCCGCCTCCCACGGTGAAAGGTACCGTGGTGACCCGGGCGACGCGCCGGACCACGTCGAGCATGGTGGCCCTGCCCTCCACCGTGGCGGTGATGTCGAGCAGGGCCAGCTCATCGGCGCCCTTGTCGCAGTAGGCCCGGGCGCACTCCACCGGGTCGCCGGCATCTCGAATGTCCACAAAGTGGACGCCCTTGACCACGCGCCCGTTCTGCATGTCCAGGCACGGCATGATGCGAATCGGTCGATCCATGAAACGGCTCCTCCTCTTCCTTTTGCGCTGCGATGATCCTTTGTCGCGAACCTGGACTATGGGCCATCAGGGCCCTGAGGTCAATCGCAGATCGATCCCTCCACCGCACCGGCCGGCTGCGTCCCGGCTGAGGCCATGGGCCGCTGATAACCGTCATGTGAGAAAGGCGAGACCGGCCAGGAACAGACCCGCTACCAGGGCCAGGCTGAACAGGCGGAACAGTTGGGTCGCAGCCATGAGACCGAGGCCCAGCTTCGGCGTGAAGATGCCCATGTAGTAAGGAAGCTGGTGCCGCAGCGCCCGGATCGGTGCAGCCAGGATGTTCCCGAGCAGGAGGGCGAGGACGGTCTGGCTCACGGTCAGCGCGCCGGACTCCAGCATGGCGCCCGCCGCGGCATAGCCCGACGTAAACTCGGCCACCAGGCTGAAAAGGACCACGGAAAAGGCCTCGATGGGGATGGGAAACGTGGTGACGCTCTCGGCCAGCAGGCCCCGGAGCCACGCGAAGAGCCCCGCATCCGAGGCGATCACCACGACGATGTACACGGGGAGGACGATCACCAGGATGCGCGCAATGCGCACGCGGAACTTCCCGGCGGTTTCCTTCAGCACCCCGCGCCATGTCGCAGCCGTTGAGTCTCCGGCTGCGGCGTAGCCTTCGGCGGGCGGGGGAAGCAGGATCCTGGAGGCGGCCAGTGCGGCGACCAGCCGGACCACCGCCGCCGAGAAGGTCAACAGGAGGTAGAAAAGGCCGGCCCGCCCCACCAGGGGGAGCAGCACGAAAAAGGTCGTGGGCAGGTGAAGAAAAAAGGATGGAAAGGTGTTGAGAAGAACTGAGAGGATGAGCTCCCTCCGGCTCAAGCCCCCTTCCCGGTGAAACGCCATGAGCATGGAGAGGGAGGCGGTCCCGGAGACGAACGCCGTGGTAAAAGCGGCGCCCATGGGGGCGGGGAGGTGGGCCCGTCTCATGAAGGGGCGGGCCAGCACGCCGAGGCGATCGGTCCACCCGAGGCCTTCGATGACTTGTCCGGCGAACAGCCCGACCGAGATGAAAAAGGTCAGCCGAAGCAGGGGCCACACAATGCGGCGCCAGAGCAGGGCCGGGTCCGTGAACACCCCGGCCGCCTGCTGGGAGCCGCCGAGGAAAATGATCGCCGCGGCCGCCGCCAGGAGCCCCAGCAGGATGTAGAGCCCGAGAGGAAACCTTTTGCGGTAGCCGCGTGTCATCTTTTCTTGATCAGCAGGAGGGAAAGGTAGGAGGGTACCTGGTCGGGCAACTCCTCCAGGTTCGTGATGATCTGCTCTCCATCGAACCCGCAGCGGCTGACCAGAACGGAGTGGCGGGAGAGGTCGAGGTCCTCCAGGGCCTCCATGATGTCCCGATAGTTGCGGTACACCTTGAGCATGACCACGTTGTCCGTGTGATCGATCACGTGCCGGAGCGTTCGGGGCCCCATGGCGCCGGAGATCACCGTCAGGGACTCCTCACCCTCGGCCAGGACGCGTCTTGCCGCGGCGGCGCCGGCCTGGTAGGAGGTGATGCCGGGGATCACCCGGACGGGCAGCTCGGGCGATTCCTCCTTGAGCGTCCGCATGAGGTAGCCGAACGTGCTGTAGGTCATGGGGTCGCCCAGGGTGACGAGCGCCGCATCCTGACCCTTGTGCAGCGTTTCCCGGACGATTCCGGCGTTCCGGCTCCAGGCGGCGTTCAGGACGCCGGGATCCCGGGTCATGGGAAAGTCGAGCCGGAGGATGGGAATGCCGTTCTTGAGATGGGGCTTGACGATCTCCACGGCGATGGAGTAGCGGTTCTTGGTCGACGCGGCCGAGTAGACCACATCCACGTTCTCGAGCGCCTTCACCGCCTTGAGGGTGATGAGCTCGGGGTCGCCGGGCCCCACTCCGATCCCGTACAGGGTTCCGGTCTTCATGATGGATGGCTCCTTTGCGTTGCTGCTCTTTTCACCACACCTGCACCGGCACCGGCACCGACACTGACACTGACACCGACACCGACACCGACACCGCCTTTTCCCTCAAAACCGCTCCGGGTGCAGGAATGCGGCCAGCGTCTCCACCGCATCGACCGAGCGTGGCCCCGGCCGGGAGAAGATTTGCTCGTCCACCTTCAACACGCGGTCCTCCCGGACCCCCCTCAACACGCCGAAGTGGGGCCGCTCGGCCGGCGGGGAGGGGGCGCGGTTCATCGGGCCTTCCTGGATGACGTAGACCTCGGGGTCGCTTTGTATCAGGCTTTCCAT
This sequence comes from Deltaproteobacteria bacterium, assembly GCA_021737245.1. Lineage (GTDB taxonomy): Bacteria > Desulfobacterota > DSM-4660 > Desulfatiglandales > HGW-15 > JAIPEI01. Next base: position 10,721 of record JAIPEI010000031.1, read on the forward strand.
GCCGATCCGGACGAGCTTTTTCGACTGGTTCAGGCAGTTCGTGCCTCCGCTTCGTTCGATGATGTCGTTCACGATGGAATCCCGGCCGGCCCCCAGCAGGTTGGGGTAGCGGACCTCGAAGAATACCCGGGGCCGGTGCTCGATCCCCCGGAGACGCCGCTCCACGGCGTCGAGTCGACGCAGCAGCCTTCGGTTGAGTCCGGAGGCTGCATCGGGTTCCCCGGTCAACCGCCCCATCTTTTCGATCACGGTGAAGAGCTCCGAGAATCCATGGGGCTGAAAAACCGCCACGGTCCGGCCGTGTCGGCGAAGCTGCTGCACCACGGCTGCGGCCTCTCTCCGGCCGGAGCTCTGAAGAATCAGGTCGGGCTCCAGGCTCAGGACGAGCTCCACGTTGGGCCGCATGTGCGTGCCGATGCTCGGCCTGGACAGGATCGAAGGAGGAAGCCGATCCGCCTTGGTCCTGCCGACGAGCCGGTCCTCCAGGCCCATGGCGGCCAGGATCTCGTTGTAGGCCCCGTAGAGCGCAATGATTCGTTGTGCGGGGCGCTCCAGCACCAGCTCCCTCCCGGCGTCGTCCGCAACGCGAATTTCATCCGCCTCAGCGGCTTCCCCGGGCATCCACCCCGCTGCGAGAAGAATCAGGCCCGCCAGCAAGCGCAGCACCGGGGACGAAGTGGGCCTGGGGGCTCCCGGTGACCGGGTGCTGAGAGACCATGACCCGGGTCCCGTAGATCTCCGAGAGGTTTTGGCTCGTAAACAGCTCTTGGGTCGGTCCATCCAGGGCGATGCCCCCGTCCTTGATGAAGATCAGCCGATCGCAGTAAAGCGCGGCCAGGTTCAGGTCATGCATGGCGCAGACGATGGTGGTCCCTTCCCCCCGGTTCTTCTCGAGGAGGAGATCGAAGACCTGGATCTTCCGCGCCACGTCGAGGCTCGAGGTGGCCTCGTCCAGCAGGAGCACGGACGGCGCCTGGGCCAGGGCCCTGGCGATCACCACCCGCTGGGCCTCGCCGCCCGAGATCTCGTTGATCAGCCGGTCGGCCAGGGCGAGCGTCCCGGTCTGCTCCATGGCGCCCATGGCCTGTTCCAGGTCCTGCTCCGTGTACCCGCCCCACCGCGATAGGTGGGGATAGCGGCCCATGAGCACCACCGAGAGGCAGCGGAAAGGAAAGGTGACCGCAGCGTTCTGGGCCACGGACGCCATCAGGCGTGCCCGCCAGCGGGCCGAGCTGCCTTCCAGGTCCCGTCCCGAGACGCGAACGCGTCCTTCCCGGGGCGGCAGGATTCCGGCCAGGACGTGCAGCAGGGTGGTTTTTCCGCTGCCGTTGGGGCCCAGCACGCCGGTCATCTCCCCTGCAGGGATCCGCAGGTTCACGTCCCGAAGGACGTCGACGGCGCCGTATCCGCAGCCAAGGGACGTCACCTCGATCAAAGCCCGATCCTCCGCTTGTGCCGCTTCAGGAGGACGCAGAAGAAGGGCCCCCCCATCAGGGCGGTGACCACCCCCACGGGGAGCTCCTCGCCCCCCGGGAGCAGGGTGCGCGCCAAGACGTCCGACCAGAGGAGCGTGACGGCCCCGAGAAGCCCGGAGAGGGCCAGCAGTCGATGGTGCTCCGCTCCGACGGTCATGCGTACGAGGTGCGGCACGATCAAACCCACAAACCCGATCACCCCGGAGACCGATACGGCCGCCGCCGTCAGCAGGCTCGCGCCGAGCAGGAGAATCAGCCGTACCCTCTCCAGGTCCACGCCCACCTGGACTGCCTGGAGATCGCCCATGGCGAGGATGTCCAGCTCCCTGGCGTGAAGCCCGATCAGGACCAGCCCGGCCGCCGCGTAGGGCAGGGCAAAGAGCGTGTGGGTCCAGCCCCGTCCCTGAAAGCTTCCCATCACCCAGAACACGATGCTCGCCACCGACTCCTCGTCCAGGGACTTGAGGAGCGAGATCAGCGCGGAGAGAAAGGTGGCCACCACGATCCCGGCCAGGATCATGGTGTCGCGCCGCAAATGTCCCTCGATTCGACCCAGGGCGATTACGAAGAACAGCGCGGCCATGGCCCCGGCCAGGGCCGCCGCCGGAAGCAGCCCGAACCCCAGGACCGACTGCGCGCCGAGCCCCAGGAAGATGGCCAGGGAGGCCCCGAACGCGGCGCCCGTGGAGACCCCGATGGTAAACGGGTCGGCCAGGGGGTTCCGGAGGATGCCCTGGAACACGGCCCCCGCCACGGCCAGGCTCAGCCCCACGATCATGGAGAGCAGGACCCGGCTGAAGCGGATGTCGAAGACCACCAGCCGCCGGGTCTCGTCCACGGGCTGACCTCCGTCCCAACCGAACCCCGCGAGGAGCGTCCTTCCCACCTCGGCCGGTGGGATCTCCATGCGCCCGAAGAGGCACGCCGCAAAGGCCGAGATGATCACGACGGCCGTCATGACCGCGAGAATCAGCCCGAACCGCAGGGAAGCGCGCCTTTCCCCGCGCATCACCTGCTCGCGGCTGGGGATCCCCGGTTTCATGGCGTCACCATGCCTTCATCGCGCTCCTCAAATGGTCGACCCAGATCGCTACCATGGGATCCAGCTCGGCTGTTCCCCTCAGCACGGGAACACATTCGACGCCGGCCCTGCTCAAAACGCTCTTCCAGGAGTCCTCCCCCTCGCCGGCCAAATCGTTTCGGGCGTGGTCCCCGGCCACGGCCATGAAGGGGACCAGGTAGGCCCTGGAGACTTCCCGCTCCGTGAGCAGGCCGCGAATCTCCTCGATGCCGGGGCTGCCTTCCACCGTTCCGAGAAAGGCGTCCGGATCCCGTTTTCGCAGCTCGACCGCAAGGGCCGTGTACAAGGCGTCGGCCGGGTGATCCGTGCCGTGTCCCATGAACACCAGGGCCTCGCCCGGTTTCCGGGTATCCGGCTGCTCCCTGAGAAGCACCTCTGCTGTGCGCCCGATGTCCTCCCGCCCGTTCAGAAGGGGACCGCCCACCACCAGACGATCAAACCCTCCGGCCATACCGGAGAAGGCCCGCGCATTGCGGACGAGGTCGTGAAACTCCCATCCGCCGATGGTGTGGAGCGACTGGACCGCAACGTGGGTGAACCCCTCGTCCATCATGCGGGCCAGAGCCGTCTCCAGGGAGTCGATCTCGACTCCCTGCCCGGCCAGCCTGCGCCGGACCATGTGGGACGTGTAGGCCCACCGGACCGGAAGGTCCGGGAAGGCCTTCCGAACTTCCTCTTCCACGTTCTCCAGCGCGACCCGCGCCTCGGAGACGGTGGTGCCGAAGGCGGCCAGCAGGATGCCCCGCTTCTCGGGCCGCTCGTGGCCCCCGTGGCCGGCAAGGGCCTGGCTGCAGAGGAAGAAAACAAACGCAACAAGGCATGCCGTGAAAATCGAGCGCTTTCTCATGACGACGGTCTCCTTTCTCTCGAAGGATGAAGGCCCGCCTGCCAGGGGGAGAGGCGAAAAAAAAGCCCCCACGTCCACCTTTCGGACGTGAGGACTGCACCCAGCTTCCTTGATCCTCGTCCCCCGGAGGCCGCACCCCGCAGCCGGCCGGCTGGCCAATCGTTCCAACGGGCAGGTCTTCTGGCTTACCCGGGCTGCAGGCTCGCCTTCCCACCCCGCTTGGTGCGAGGCAGTGGCTTTCCCCTCGAGTTCAGAGGTCACCTGCAGCCGCACTGCCTCCGTCTGTTGCACGGAGGCCGGGATCACAGCGGCGGGACCGCTCCCGTTTCGCACGGGATTCCCTATTAAGCGACTGCACCCGTTGGCTTTCGGCTAACGTAGGAAGGAGTGGCCCGGTTTGTCAAGGTCAATCTGAGTGGGCATCCGTCCTGAAACCGGATCTGCTCTCCTCCGAAGCCGTCTGCCCGTACTTGGCCAGGTACCCTCGCGGCGTCACCATGCGGCCGCCCAGGACCCGGGTCGAGCTGTTCCCGATGACGAGAATAGAGAGCATGTCCACGCGGTCCACAGGGAGGTCGGCCAGGGTTGTTATGACGACCGACTGCCCGTCCCGGGCGGCGCTTCGCACCAGGCCCACGGGCGTCCGGGCGGAGCGGCGGGCCCGCATGAGCCGAACAGCCTCCTCCAGCTGCCAGTGCCGTTTCCGGGAGCGGGGGTTGTAGATCACGAGGACGAAATCGGCTGAGGCGGCGGCCTCGATTCTCCGCTGTATGGCGTTCCAGGGCGTCAGCAGGTCGCTGAGGCTGACCACAGCGAAGTCATGCATCAGCGGGGCCCCCAGGAGGGCGGCCGCGGCAGCCAGTGCGGGAATGCCGGGGACGACCTCCACGTCCACCTTGCCGGTGAGCCCTTCCTCCTCCAGGATCTCGAGGGCCAGTCCGGCCATACCGTAGATGCCCGCATCCCCACTGCTGACGATGGCGGTGTCCCGACCTTCCGAGCAGGAGGCGGCAGCCGCGCGGCAGCGCTTGATCTCCCCGGTCATGCCCGTGGACAGGGTTTCCTTTCCCTTCAGGAGCGCCGGGTCCAGGAGGTCGATGTAGGTCTTATACCCCACGATCACGCGGGCCGCTTCGAGGGCGGCGCGGGCCGCGGGGGCGAGGTATTGCGGGTCCCCGGGCCCCAGGCTGACGATGAAGAGCTTTCCAAAGCCACCGCCAGGGTGGCGTTCCGGCTCCGGACCTTGGGGACCAGCAGGCGTCCTGCTCCCGCCAGCTTGATGGCTGCTGCTTCGCATACGCTTTCCACTCCCATGTAATGCCTGACCGTATCGGACGGGGTCGGGACCGGCACGTCCCGAAGGGCCTCGGCCGAGAAAAAGGTGACGGGAACGCCGAGCATGTCGGCCGCCTCGAGGATCCCGGCCTCGTCCCGCTTCGCCTCGATGGTGGCGAGGCCGGCGAGGCTGTCCCCGGCGAGGCCGTGCGTGGAGAAAACGGACTCCAGGAGATCCATGATTTCGTGGCTGGAGGTCCCCCGGTTGCAGCCCACCCCCGTTGCGAGGCAGCGGGGGTGCAGCACCAGGCAGCCGGGGGATCCGGACTCCGATCTCCAGGTCACCCGCACGGAGGGACCGTTTTCCGGGAGGGCGTTCTCTTGGACGGCGAGGACCGGCGCAGCTGGAGAACCCGGGCCGGAGAACAGGCCGAGGCGGTTCTCCGGGTCAAAGACCGAAACGATCTCGCCGCAAAGCATCGCCATGTTGAGGGTCTTGACCGCTTCCGGGTTGGCGATGACCAGGTCCCGCTCCGCAGCCAGGAGGTCCCAGCTGGGCAGCCCGGCCGTGTCCGTGGCCGTGGTGATCACGGGAGTCCCGCCCGTGATTTCCGCGACCTCCCGTGCGAGCGCGTTGGCGCCGCCCAGGTGGCCCGACAGGAGGCTCACCACGAACCGGCCTTCCGAGTCCAGGACCACCACGGCCGGGTCGCGGTCCTTGGTGCGGATGTGGGGCGCCAGGGCGCGCACCACGATGCCGGCCGCAGCCACGAACACGAGGCGGTCATACTGAGGAAAGGTTTCGGCCACGGCCTGGAGAAGACCGTCGAAGGACCGGCCGCAATGACCGGGAGCCAGGGACGCGGGCAGGAACAGGTCGCCGCCCAGGGCGTCGGCCAGTGACCGCGCGAGACGGGCCCCCTGCGGCGTCAGCGCGTACAGGGCGGTTCCCCTTTCCCCTTGCTGGGAGGGACTCCTGTCCAAGACCGTTTACTCCTTATGGGCCTCCCGGAACCCGTGTTCGAAATCCCGGCTGTAAAGGCGGCTGAACGCCGGCTCCTCGTCCTGGCCCGGCAGTATGAGGAACACGGCCTGTCGCGTGATCTCCTCCCGGGTCACGGTCGCCTGCAGGGTGTCGAGGGTGGCGCCGAGGATGCGCTCGTCGGGCCAGCCCACGCGGTAGGCCACCACCACGGGCGTGTCGCCCGGGTAGCCGCCTTGCAGGAGCTCCCTTGCCACGCCCTCGGGATCGCCGGCCGAGAGATAGACGGCCATGGAGGTCTTGTGACGCGCCATCTCCTGGAGCCGTTCGCGCTCCG
>JAIPEI010000032.1 GCA_021737245.1 Deltaproteobacteria bacterium
AACCCTCAGAACCATGTGTAAAGGAGGATGGATAGATGGCGAAACAACTGTTTGAATGGGATTACTCATCGTACCCGGGGGCGAAGCAATACCCCAATCTGTTCACGCCGATCGAGATCGGCAATCTGATCGTCCCGAACCGCATCAAGTACGCCGCCACCGAGGACAACCTGAATCAGCACGACGGGTTTGTCACCGACGCGGATGTCGAGTACATGCGGCGCAGGGCCGAGGGCGTCGTGGGCGGTCTCTGCTTCATGCAGGGCGTCTACATGGACCCGGCCCGCAAGGGACAGGGCTACGTCGGTCAGGCGGCCGCCTGGGACGACAAGTTCATTCCCGGCCTGAAGAAGATCGCGGAAGCCATCCACTCGGAAAAGGCGGTGGCCGGGTTCCAGCTCATGGACTGCGGCCGCGTGGGCGCCGTGGAGGTCCCCGTAGGACACGGACCTTCCGCCGTGCCCCAGCGGCTCCGGATCTTCAAGCCCATGGCCGAGATGACGAACGCCGAGGTCAAGGAGATGATCCAGCAGCACGTCGACGCGGCCAAACGGGGCGTCGAGGCCGGGTTCGACGTGATGGAGATCTCCGGAATCGTCGGGTACCTCATCTCCAACTTCGTCTCCAAGTACACGAACCGCCGGACCGACGAGTACGGCGGCGACATCCGCGGCCGCATGCAGGCCGTGGTGGAGATCATCCAGGGAGTCAAGGAAGCGGTGGGCCCCGACGTTCCGGTGGGCATCCGTCTCTGCTCCGAGGAGCTCCTGGACGACGTGGGCGGCAACTCCCCCGAGGAGTCCATGGAGAGCTACAAGATCGCCGCAGAGGCCGGCGTCGACTACATCAGCTGCACGCTCGGCTGGCAGGAGTCCATCTTCCCGGTGATCAGCCGCGATATTCCTCAGGGCAACTGGCTCTACCTGGCCAAGCGCGCCAAGGAGCACGTGGACGTCCCCATCCAGATGGCCTACCGCATCTTTCTCCCCCGGTTTCCTGAAGAGGCCATCGCCAAGGGCGAGCTGGACATATGGGAGATCTGCCGCTCCATGATCGCCGACCCCCTGATGCCCAAGAAGGTGGCCGAGGGCAGGGAGGACGAGATCCGGCACTGCGTGGCCTGCAACCTGTGCCTCGCACGGCTCTTCCGTGATGCGCCCATGACCTGCTACATCAGCCCGGTCTGCGCCCACGAGCACGATCCCGAGTTCTTCCCGAAGCCCGTCGAGGACGAGGACGACAAGAAGGAGGTCATGATCGTAGGAGCGGGTCCCGCCGGTCTCGAGTGCGCCTACGTGGCCGCCCAGCGGGGGCACGAGGTCCACGTCTACGACAAGCGCGAGGAGATCGGGGGCACCCTGAACGAGGCCTCCAAGGCGCCTTACGGCGACGAGGAGCTCCTGACCTGTGTGAACTTCCAGAAGACCATGTGCGAGAAGCACGGTGTGGAGCTTCACCTGGGCACCGAGGTCACCGAGGAGCTCATCGAGGAGGAGGCGCCCGACACGGTGATCCTGGCCACAGGGCCCGTCTACAAAAAGGTCCCCGGCGCGGATGAGAACGCCGAGAACATCGTCAACGTCCTGGACGTGCTCGCCGGCAGGGAGAGCGTCGGGGACAGGGTGGTCGTCTGGGGCAACCGAAAGCCCGGCATCGGCGTGGCGCTCAAGCTCGCCAAGGAGGGAAAGAAGGTGACCCTCGTGGGCGAGGAGAAGTCTGCGGGGTTCGACATCAACCCCTCTTTCAAGTGGCGTTACATGATTTACCTCCGTCAGAACGGTGTGACCGCATACAACGACTGTACCATCGACGAGGTCGGCGACGGCGGGATCGTGGTGAAGACCTTCGATGGCCACCGATTCCCGGTGCAGTGCGACACGATCATCGTCACGGAACGGGAAGCCAACGAGAGCCTGAAGAGCGCAGTCCAGAGCGAGGGCATCGAGCTGTACGTGGTCGGGGACGCCCTGGTGCCCCGGAACCTCTCCAGCGCGGTCCACGACGGCTACCGGATCGGTCTCAGGATATAAGGAGGAGGAAATATCATGCCAGTGAATGCCGAGAAGGAAATCACGAAACTGTGGAAAGCCAAGCAGGGCGCCCAGGGTGAAATCTGCAACACCTACTACCGATGGCGGGAGTTCGCCCTCGGTCTGGCGGGTGAGAACGCCGACCCCATGACCGTCGCCCTGGACGCCGCCGAGGCCTTCGGCCGCTACATCGGCAAGGGCATGCTCCCCCGGTTGAATCTGCTCAAGGGGGATGAGGCCTTTATCGGAATGTTGGCCAAGCAGTTCGCCGCCACGTGGGCGAACGAGGGCGCCGTCGTCACGGTGGAACCCGGCGAAAAGCCCACCGAGGCCGTGATCCGCTGCAAACGCGACACCTGGCCCACGGCGGCCAAGACCTTTGACGTGCCCATGGAGGAGGTGGCCAGGACCCGCGAGAAGCTTTTCGAGAGCATGCTCGTGGATCCCAGCGTTTTCTTCAACAAGCCCCTGGCCATCGAGATGCAGAAGGCGATTCCCCGGGGCGAGGGCGAGTGGGTGTTCAAGCTCTACATGAAAGAACAGTAAACAGAGGAGTGAAACATGGCTGCTCAGATCGATATGGAAAAGTGCAGGATGTGCGGCGGGCTGGTCCAGCCCCTGTGCGTGGAGGTCTGCCCCGACTCGGCCATCCGGGTCCAGAACGGCAGGCCGGTGGTCACCGAGTTCATTTGTGAGGACTGCAACGAGTGCGGGTGCGTCTGCCCGGACGAAGCCATTACGGTCCCCCTTTCCAAGGTGACGTTCTGATACGAATCGGCGAAGCGTTTCGGCCGGGCATTCCGGCCGAGACGCTCCCGCGTCTTCCGAGCTCCCCGGGCGCGGATTTGCGCTTGTTTTCACGACCGGAAGGGCCGCGAGACCGGGAGCGTGTAAAGCCGCCCGAACGCAAGGAGTGATACCCATGAAAGTCAACAAGGTCGATCATATCTGTATCGCCGTCAAGGACCTGGACGCGGCCCGGAAGGTCTGGGAGCCGGTCCTGGGCAAGTCCGAACCCGACGACCCTTACGTGGACGAGCCGGAACAGATCAGGGTAGCCCGCTACCACATCGGAGAGGTCGGCTTCGAGCTCATGGAGTCCACCACGCCGGATGGTCCGGTGGCCCAGTTTATCGAGAAGAACGGCGAGGGCGTCATGCTCGTCAGCTTCGGCGTGGACGACACGGCCACGGCGGTGGAAGAGCTCAAGGAGAAAGGTTACCCGTTCATCCCGGCCCCGAACGGAGAGGTCCTTCGCCCCTTTCGGAGCGGGAAGTTCGCATTTATTCACCCCAAAAAGCTGAACGGGGTGTTGACGGAGCTCATCAACGACTGACGCTTCCGTCCGGAAAGGACCTTTCCCGGCAATCTCTGCGTCGATCTGCGAGGTTCCTTGCGGATCCTCCTTTTTGCCGCGAAAACCCGCTTCGGGCGGCCGAGAGGTTGCAGGGCGGTATTTTTCACATGCCGCCGCAGCAACTTTGCAACGGCCTTTGATGAAGCGCGCCGGGATCCGTGTTCCATCCAGGGTCTCTCACTGCGCTGAATGAAAACAGCAGAACCCCGGGAACGATCATGCCGAAAACAAACAGAGATTTTGAAATCTATCTGGTCCACATCGACCCGGACAAGTGCGACGGCTGCGAGCTGTGCCTGATCTACTGTCCGGTGAATGTGTTCGACCTGTCGCATAAGGCGACCCCGGTGCGGCCCCAGAACTGCCTCGGATGCAGAACCTGTGAAGCTGTGTGCAAATCGAAAGCTGTGACGATTACCGAGATCTGAACTGGAACCGACTCCAGTGGAACCGGATGTGGAAGCGAATGCGCCTGTGACTGTTCGTGCTGAGACTCGAGCTGAAGCTGAAGCTGAATTTGATCCTCAACCGCACCGGCCGTCTTAGCCGGGAATCCCCTCTGGCGCTCCTTTGTTGTGAGTGCACAGAGGGGATTTCCGAATTCAATCATTTTCCGCTCTCATCGCTTTGGAGGCCGTTCTCCGCCGCAGGAGGCGGAAGGCCCTCCATGGATCAGAGGTGACTGTATGAGTGACGAAATATTGATCGTCGGCGCAGGCGTGGCCGGAATCAATGCGGCCCTCAACGCCGCCGACTACGGCGCCAAGGTCTATCTTGTGGACGACACCCCCAGCATCGGGGGCATGATGGCGAGGCTCGACAAGACCTTCCCCACGAATGACTGCTCGATCTGCATCGAGGCCCCCCAGATGTACGAGGTGGACAACCACCCCAACATCGAGATCCTGACCAACACCGAGGTCAAGAAGGTGAAGAAGGCGGACGAGGGGTTCAAGGTCCGCCTCGTGAGGAAGGCCCGGTTCGTGGACGAGGAAAAGTGCACGGGCTGCGGAGCGTGCTTCGAGGCCTGCCCTGTGACCATTCCGGACGAGATGGACGGACGGATCTTCGGAAACCGCAAGCTGGCCTACATGCCCTTTCCCCAGGCCGTGCCCAACGTGGCGGTGATCGACCCGGACTGCCGGTACGGCAACATGAACGACAAGGGGGCCTGCGTGGGCGGCTGCGTGGTGGACTGCAGCCAGTGCCGGGAGTGTCCCATCGCCCTCTGCGTGAAGGCGTGCAAGGAGGAGGGCAAGGACGCGGTGCGGCTCTGGCAGGCCAACAAGAACATCAACCTCACCGTGAAGAGCATCATCGTGGCTTCCGGCATCGAGGGGGCCGTGCCCCAGGAAGGGCTCCACGGCTACCGGACCTGCAGGAACGTCATCACCAACATGGAGTTCGAGCGGCTCATGAACGCCGGCGGGCCCACGGGCGGCGAGATCGTCCGGCCGTCGGACCGGGAGCATGCGCACAAGATCGGCTGGATCCAGTGCGCGGGACGCGGCCTGGACCACGGAACGCCCTACTGCTCCAAGGTATGCTGCATGATCGCGGCCAAGCAGACCATCATCACCAAGGAGCACGACGCCTCGGTGGAGACCACGATCTTCTACAACGACCTCAAGGCCTACGGCAAGGGCATGTGGGGGTTCTACGAAAAGGCCAAGGAGTCGGGTGTCCGCTACGTGCGGGCCCGTCCCTACGACGTGACCGAGGACCCCGATACCGGAAACGTCAGGATCCGTTATGAAGACCTCGAGACCGGCCGGCCCGTCGAAGAGGAGTTCGACCTGCTCGTGCTCTCCACCGGCCTCGTCCCGAGCGCGAGAAACAAGAAGCTCGCCAAGGCGTTGAAGATCGAGCTGGACAAGTTCGGCTACTTCAAGGAGGAGGATCCGATCCTGGCGCCGCTGGAAACCAAGGTGAAGGGGGTCTACCTCTGCGGCGGGGCCACCGGCCCCATCGACATCTCCGAGTCCGTGGTCCAGGCCACGGCGGCGAGCATGAAAGCTGTTGCATAAACGAGGAACATTTCATGAATGACGAGCTGAGAATTGGTGTGTTTGTCTGTGACTGCGGCTCGAACATCGCCGGGGTGGTGGACGTGCCGGACGTGGTGGAGTACGCCAAGACCCTCCCCCATGTCGCCCACGTGGACGAAGGCAAATGGTCCTGCTCGGTGGATGCGCTCGGCACCATGAAGGAAGCCATCCAGGAGCAGAACCTCAACCGCGTGGTGATCGCCTCCTGCACGCCCCGGACACACGAGCCCCTGTTCAAGGCCTCGGTCAAGGAGGCCGGCCTGAACCCTTATCTGCTGGAGTTCGTGAGCATCCGGGAGCAGGTCTCCTGGGTCCACATGAACGAGCCGGAGGCCGCCACCGAAAAGGCCAAGGACCTGGTGAAGATGGGCGTGGCCAAGGCGGCCCTGCTCGAGGAAGGGGAGGAGATCCGTCTCCCGGTGGGCCGGGACGCCATGATCATCGGCGGAGGGATGTCGGGCATGAGCGCGGCCCTGTTCGTGGCGGAGCAGGGATTCAAGGCCTATATCGTTGAAAAGGGTCCGGATCTCGGCGGCATCCTGAACCGGGTCTCCACGGTGGCCCACGACGACCACACGGTGCCCGCGGCCCACATCGTCCAGGCCACCCGCACGAAGGTGGAGGCGAGCCCGAACATTACCGTGTACACCAACGCGGAGATCGAGTCTGTGGACGGGTACATCGGCAACTACAAGGTGGCCGTGAAGACGGGCGGCGAAACCGTGAACCTGGAGATCTCCACGGTGGTCGTGGCCACGGGCATGCGCGAGATCGAGCCGGAGAAAGGGGTCTTCCAGTACGGAGAGAACCCCAGCGTCATGACCCAGCTCCAGCTGGAAGAGAGGCTCAAGACGGACGACCTGGACGGGTTCCGGAACGCGGCCATCATCAACTGCGTGGGGTCCAAGAACGAGGAACACGGCTGCTGCAGCGTGGGGTGCCCCGTCTCCGTCAAGAACGCTTTGGCTCTCAAGAAGCGGAACCCCGATGCGAACGTCTACATCCTCTACCGGGACATGAGCCTGGTCAAGGACGAGCAGGTTCTTTTCCAGGAGGCCAAGCGGGCCGGGATCAAGTTCGTCCGGTTTCCGGACGACCGCTACCCCGAGGTAACGCCCGAGGACGGCGGGCTCGCCGTGAAGGTCCGGGATTTCCTGCTGGGCGAGGACCTCACCATCCCCGCCGACCTGCTGGTCCTGACCGTGGGCTTCACCGGGGACGAGAGCATCGACGCCGTTCGAGGGCAGCTCAAGGTGTCCACGAACAAGGAGGGCTTCTTCCAGGAGCGCCACATCAAGCTGGGCCCCCTGGACTTTCCGGCGGACGGGGTCGCGCTCTGCGGGTGCGCCAAGAACCCCAAGACCCTGAAGGAGTCGTGCGAGGAGGGGATCGGCGCGGCCATGCGGGCCTCGATTCCCATGAAGAACGGCTTCATCGAGGCCGAGGGAATCGTGGCGGACATCGACCTCACCAACTGCGATCAATGCAACCTCTGCTACAAGCGGTGCCCCTACGGCGCCATCGAGATCGACGAGGAGAAGCGCCCCTCGGTGATCAAGGCCCTGTGCAAGGGCTGCGGCCTGTGTGCGGCGGATTGCCCCAAGGAGTGCATCACCATCGTCCACTACTCGGACGAGCAGCTCCAGGCCCAGGTGGAAGCGGCCCTGGAGGAAGATCCGGACAAGAAGATCCTGAGCTTCGTCTGCCACTGGTGCGCCCTGGGCGGTGTGGACATGGCCGGCGTGAGCCGCCTCCAGTACCCGACCAACGCGCGCCTGATCCGGGTCATGTGCTCGGCCCGGGTGCCTATCAAGCTGATTGAGCGGGCCTATGAGCTGGGCGCCGCGGGCGTCCTGGTGGTGGGGTGCGAGTTTCCCACCTGTCATTACATCTCCGGGAACTACGCGTGCGAGAAGCGGATCAAGCGGGCCAGAAAGCGGCTCCAAAAGAACGGTTACGACCCGGACAAGCTCCGGCTGGAGTGGTGCTCCGCGGCGGACGGACCCAAGTTCGCCAACATCATGCGGGACATGGCCAGGGAGCTGAACCTCGGCTGAAGAAGGGCCGACCGGGACCAACTGCGAGGTGAATCGACCCATGGATGCAAACACGGTACTGGCAGAACAGTTCGGGAACGTGGAGATGCTCCAGGCCTGCGAGCAGTGCGGGTGCTGCGCCTCCGCCTGCCCCGTGACCGGCAAGGACGACTTCAACGTTCGAAGGCTCGTCCGCTACATCGAGATGGACATGGCCCGGGAGGCGGCCGACTCCGGCAGGCAGTGGACCTGCACCACGTGCGGGCGCTGCGAGACGGTCTGCCCCAACGGCATCGCCGTGCTGGACATCATTCGACCCCTCAGGGTCCTGAGCCCGGAGGAGCTCCTGCCGCCGGAAGGACCGCCTCCCTGCGCCTCGGCCTGCCCCGCGGGCATCGACGTCCCGGGGTACTTGCGGCTCATCGCCCGGGGGAAACCCGAGGAGGCCTGCGCGGTGGTTCTGGAGAAGGTGCCCTTCCCCGGCATTCTGGGAAGGATCTGCATGCACCCCTGTGAGACCGCCTGCCGCCGGGGCGAGGTCAACCAGCCCATCGCCGTCTGCAGCCTCAAGCGGTATGCGGCGGACAAGGCCGGAGACGTGTTCCAGAGGAACACGAAGGTCGCGGAGAGCACGGGAAAAAAGGTGGCGGTGGTCGGATCGGGACCGGCCGGTCTCACTGCGGCCTTCTACCTTCGAAAGAAGGGCCACGACGTGACGGTGTTCGAGGCCAGACCCAAGCCGGGCGGCATGATGCGATACGGCATTCCCTCCTACCGGCTGCCCGAGGAGATCCTGGATCGGGAGATCGACCAGGTCCTGGGGATCGGGATCGAGCTCGAGACCGGCAGGAAGATCGGCCGGGACATGGATCTCGACAGCCTCCGGAAGGATTTCGACGCCGTGTTCCTGGGCACCGGGCTCCAGGAGAGCCGGAAGATCGACCTGGAGGGCGCGGAAGGAGAGGACGTGCTCTGGGGCGTGGAGTTTCTCTCCGACGTGACCGAGGGCAGGGACGTCGGCCTCAAGGATCGGGTCCTGGTGGTGGGCGGCGGGAACGTGGCCGTGGACGTGGCCCTCACGGCGCTTCGCACGGGTGCGCAGGAGGTCGTCATGGCCTGCCTGGAGAAGCGGGAGGAGATGCCGGCGAACGACTGGGAGATCGAGCAGGCCGTGGAGGAAGGCGTCCGGCTGATGCCTGCCTGGGGACCGGGACGGATCCTCAGGGAGGGAGACAGGGTCACGGGCGTGGAGCTCGTCCAGTGCACCTCGGTGTTCGACGACCAGGGCGGCTTCTGCCCGGCCTTCGGGGATCTCAAGGAGACCGTGGATGCGGACCAGGTCATCCTGGCCGTGGGTCAGTCGGCCGACCTCTCCTTTGTGGAAGGGAGCGATCTGAAGCTGGAGCGCGGCCTCCTTCCCGTCGATGAGGAGACCCTGGAAACCGGTGTTTCGGGCGTGTATGCGGGCGGCGACGTCGGGAGAGGCCCGGGAGCGGTGATCGACGCCGTTGCAGCCGGCCGGAAGGCGGCGTGCGCCATCGACCGCTTCCTCGGTGGAACGGGCGACATCGACGAGACCCTGGCGGAACGCGCGGACACGTCCGGCTATGACGGAAAGAGAGAACGGGGGTTCGCAGACGAACCGAGGGTCGTGACGCCCGCCCTGCCCGTAGCCGAGAGGCACCAGGGGTTCGACGAGGTGGACCTCTGCTTCAGCGACGAGCAGGCCGTTCAGGAAGCGTCGCGCTGCCTTCAGTGCGACCTCGAGCTCTGCCTGATCCAGGAGGCACGCGGCAAGCAGTAGATTGGCACCTCCTGTATTGCCGGACCCCGGTCCGGGTGCGACTTTACCCGGACCGGGGTCAACCCCCAACGGTGAAGGAATCTCGTGATGCTCGACCCCCGGCCGCCTGCAGAGGAGATTCATAGGCGCAGACATGCGGTCCAGGAAGGCCTCCTGCAACGGGGGATCGACGGGCTCCTCGTCACCCATCCCCCGGATCTCCTCTATCTTTCCGGTACGAGCCGGGGCGGGTACCTTTTCCTTCCGTGCCAGGGAGACCCGATCCGGGTCGACGAAGGACCGGATCGCGGCCTCGAACGCATCGCCGGCCGGATTCGAGACGCCCTGGGCCGGCTCCCGGCCGTTCTCGGCCTGGAGATGGACGTCCTGCCGGTGCGGCATTACATGGCGATCCGGCGCGTGTTTCCCGGAAGCGGGCTCCGGGACGGCTCCCCGGTCCTGCTCGGGTCCCGCATGCTCAAGTCCGCCTGGGAGATCGGGTGGATGGAGCATGTGGCGGAGCGGACGGCGCAGGTGTTCGCCTCCGCCGGGGATGCCATGGAGCCCGGCCTCACGGAGATCGCGTTCTCGGGCCGGCTGGAAGCCCTTGCCGGGGCCCTCGGCATCAGCGGCCGGGTGAGGGTGCGGGATTACCGGACCGAAGGCTACCCCTGGCATGTGCTGGCTGGGAAAAGCGGCGGCATGGTGGGGGTGCTCGATGCGCCGGCCACGGGTGAAGGCACGTCTCCTGCGTTTCCCTGCGGGGCCGGGTATCGGCCGCTGGCGACGGGCGAGCCTGTGATGGTGGATTTCGCCGTCCGGATGGGCGGGTATCACATGGACGAGACGCGGATGCTCGCCATGGGGCCGCTTTCGCGGGAGGCCGGAGACGCCTGCAGGGCGGCCGTCGAGATCCACGACCGGGTGCTGGAGCAGGTGGAACCGGGCCGCAGCGGGGACGAGCTTTTTCGATGCTCCAGGGACGCTGCCCGGGAGCTGGGCTATGAAGGGGCCTATCTCGGACCGCCGGAGGGCAAGGTGCGGTTCTTGGGACACGGGATCGGGGTCGAGCTGATCGAGCCTCCCTTGATCGCCCTCGGCCGGAAGGAGCCTCTGGCGCCGGGTATGACCTTCGCGCTGGAGCCGAAGATGGTGTTCGAAGGCCGGTTCGCCGCCGGCGTCGAGAGCGTGGTCACGGTCACGGAGACCGGGCACCGGTTGATCAGCCGGGTTCCCGTGGAGGTGCTCTACAGCTGAGAGGCGGTAGCTCGCTGTGAGCTGCCGGCACCACATGGGAGCACACGAAGAGCACGCAGGAAAAAAGGCTGCGAAAGACGCGAATGCCGCGATAGAATGAGGGCAGTGATTGTTGCTTTTGCCATGAGCTGTGAGCCATCAGCCGGCCAAGCCGGCTTCAGGAGGACCAGATGTCAGAGAAGTGCTATCGCCTGGGCTGTGACATCGGCGGGACGTTCACCGATTTCGTGCTGCTGAATGACGAAACGGGTGAGATCAGGATCAACAAGTGCCTCACCACCCCGAGCGATCCCTCCGACGCGGTGGAGCAGGGCGTTCGGGAGCTGGAGCAGAAGGTCCCGGATCTCACGGGGAAGATGGACGAGGTGATCCACGGAACCACGCTGGTGATCAACGCCATCATTGAGCGGAAGGGCGCCCCCACCGGCCTCATCACCACCAAGGGGTTCCGGGACGTCCTCGAGCTGGGCCGGGAGATCCGCTATGCGCCGTATGACATATTCGCGGAGTTTCCCGAGCCCCTGATCCCCAGAAGGCGCCGCCTGGAGGTGGATGAGCGGGTGCGGAGCGACGGGACGGTGCTCGAGCCCCTCGACCCGAAGGAAGCCAGGGAGGTGGTGCGCAGGCTTCTGGACATGAACGTGGAATCCATTGCGGTCTGTCTCCTGAACTCCTTCGAGAACCCGGCCCACGAGATGATGATCAAGGAGATCATCCGGGAGGAGGCGCCGGAGCTCTCCGTCTCGGTCTCCTACGAGGTCCTCCCGCAGATCCGGGAGTACGAACGGACCAGCACCACGGTGACCAACGCCTACGTGAAGCCCCTGACCGGACGGTACCTCTCCAAGCTCGAAGGGCGCCTCCAGTCCATCGGGATCGACGGGCAGCTCTTCATCATGCTCTCCAGCGGCGGGATCACCTCCGTGGACACAGCGGCCGAGTTCCCGGTGCGGATCATCGAGTCCGGGCCCACGGCCGCCGTGATCAGCGGGCAGTACTACGGCAGGATGTTCGACCTGCCGGAGATGTTCTGCTTCGACATGGGCGGCACCACGGCCAAGAGCTGCCTCATCCAAGGGGGCGTGGCCGGCGTGGTTCCCACCTTCGAGGTGGGTCGCGTGCAGCGGTTCATGAAGGGGAGCGGGCTCACCATCCAGGTCCCGGTGGTGGACCTCATGGAGATCGGGGCCGGCGGGGGCAGTATCGCCAAGGTCAGCCGTCTGGGCACCCTCCAGGTGGGCCCCGAGAGCGCGGGCGCCGACCCGGGCCCGGTCTGCTACGGCCGCGGCGGAAAGAACCCCGGGGTGACCGACGCGGACCTCCTCCTGGGGTACCTGGACGCGGACTACTTCCTGGGCGGGGAGATGACCCTGGACCGGGAGGGCGCCAAACGGGCCGTGGAGGAGCAGATCGCCGAACCCCTGGGGGTTTCCTACCTCCAGGCGGTTTGGGGCATCCACGATCTCATCAACGAGACCATGGCCGCCGCGGCCAAGACCCACATCGCCGAGAAAGGAGGCAACCCGAACGTGGTCACGGTCGCCGCCTTCGGCGGGGCCGGTCCGGTGCACGCCTACGGCCTGGCCAAGAAGCTGGGCGCCCCCAAGCTGATCGTCCCCCCCAACGCGGGTGTGGGATCGGCGCTGGGGTTCTTCACGGCGCCGAGGGCGTTCGACCTGGTGCGGAGTCACAAGGTCGCCCTGGCCGAGGCCGACTTCGGGGAGATCGAGGAGATCTTTCAGGCGCTGGAGACCGAGGGCGCCCGAACCCTTCAGAAATCCGGATCCGCGTCCGACGTCCTGTACGAACGGTCCGTGGACATGCGCTTCGTGGGCCAGGGCTCCGAGACGAACGTGGCCCTGCCCGAGGCCGATGTGACCGGCCTGGCCCAGGAGACGGTGCGGTCGCGGTTCGATGAGATCTACAAGAAGCTCTACGGCCGAACCTACCCGGAGAGCCCCGTGGAGTTCATCAACTTCAAGGTGCGGGCCAAGCTGCCCGAACGGCTGCTCGAGCTCCCCAGGGCCGCCGGGAAATCCGGCAGGCTGGAGGATGCGGTCAAGGGCACGCGCGAGGCTTTCTCGGGGATCGCCAAGGAGTTCATCCCCTACACGGTCTACGACCGCTATACACTCTTCCCGGGTGCGTCCTTTCAGGGACCCGCCGTCATCGAGGAACGGGAGTCCACCCTCATCGTGGGCGAAGACGCCTCGGTGTCGGTGGACGACTACGGATTCCTCTGGATCGATCTGCCGCAGCAGGACGACTGAGAAACGCGGGAGCCGGAGGGTGAAGCGCCTCCCCTCCGGAACCGGCCGCAAAGCCATCGAGGAGGGAAACACACCATGGGACAGACCTTTGATCCCGTCACCCTGGAGATTCTCTGGCGACGCCTGATCTCCATCGTGGACGAAGCCGACACAACGGTGTCCCGAACCGCCTTTTCCAGCCTGCTCCGGGACGCCCACGACTACACCTGCATGTTCACCGACCGCAAGGGGCGGGAGCTGGCCCAGGGAACCTTTGCCACGCCCGGCCAGTCAGGCGCCATGGCCCTGGGCATCAAGGCGCTGGTGAACAAGATCCCCCACGACACCTACAAGCCCGGAGACGTGTTCATCACCAACGATCCCTGGGCACTGGCCGGCCACCTGAACGACGTCTGCGTGATGAGCCCCATCTTCCACAAGGACGACATCGTGGCCTTCACGGCGTGCGTGTTCCATCACTCGGACATCGGCGGCCGGGGTTCGTCGGACAACCACGACGTCTACGAGGACGGGCTGTTCATTCCGCTGGTGAAGCTGGAGGACGGAGGCGTTCTCAACCAGGCGGTGATCGACATGATCCGCTGGAATGTGCGCACCCCGGACGAGGTGACCGGTGACATCCGCAGCCAGATCGCGGCCAACCATGTCTGCGCCCAGAAGATCCGCCAGATGCTGGAGGAGTATGAGCTGGAGAACCTCGACGACCTGGCCGACGAGATCATCGGCCGGACCGAGAAGAGCATGCGCGGGGCCATCGCCAAGGTGCCCGACGGCGTGTATCGGGCCGAGGGGATCGTGGAGCAGATGGAAGGCAAGGACGACGTGGTGATCGAGCTCGCCGTGGAGGTGACGGGCGACAGCATCGTTGTGGACCTGGAGGGATCCTCCCCGCAGGTGGACTGGGGAGGCAACGTGGTCTACAACTTCACCTACGCCTACGTCCACATGGCCATGAAGAGCATGTTCGACCCGTACATCCCCAACAACGACGGGTGCGCCGTCCCCATCAGCATGAAGGCCCCGGAGGGGAGCGTGGTGAACTGCAAGTTTCCCGCGGCCGTGGCCGCCCGCATGCAGATCGGCCACTTCATCACGGAGATCATCTATCGGGCCATGGCCGAGGCCCTGCCCGACCGCGTGATCGCGGCGAGCGGGGGGACGCCGGCCACCATGAACGTCTTTTACGGCCGCCGGAACGACAACACGCCGTGGCACGCCGTGATCATCCGGGGCGGCGGCATGGGCGCCAGCTCCCGGAACGACGGCTACTACGACTTCATCTTTCCGGCGAACGGGGCGAACACGCCGGTGGAGATCTTCGAGAGCGACACCCCGCTCATCGTGGAGAAGCGCGAGCTCCTGCCCGACTCCGGAGGGCCGGGGCTCATGAAGGGCGGCCTGGGCCGTACCGTGGTCTTCCGCATCCCCGACGATGCGTACGCGCCCAAGCCCCCGGTGAACCTGGGCATCCAGTCGGGCCGGTTCCGCTACCCTCCCGAAGGCCTCTTCGGCGGGAAGCACGGGGCCAAGGCCCGATTCCTGGTGAACGGCAAGGACGGCTACCCCTACGGTCTCACGAGGCTCAATCCCGGAGACGTGGTGACCATGGAAGCGGCCGGAGGCGGCGGGTACGGGAACCCGATGGAGCGGGAGCCCGGCCGCGTGGTGGAGGACGTGCTGAACGGATATGTGACCCCGGAGCACGCCAGGGAAGAGTACGGCGTGGTGATCGACCCGACCACCATGGAGCTGGACGAGGAAGCCACGAAAAAGCTCAGACAAACGGCGTAACGAAAGGAAAGATCATGCCCACACAGAAGACCCACCAGAGCGAGCTGGAACGGCTCGAGAACCTGGAGGAAAAGGCGCGCCTCGGAGGAGGGCGGAAGGCCGTGGACAAGCGTCACGCCGCGGGCAAGCTCACGGCCCGGGAGCGGATCGATCTCCTCTTCGACGAGGGCAGCTTCGTCGAGCTCAACGGCTTGGCCGAGAGCCAGTCCAGGGACTTCGGCATGCAGGAGAAGAAGGTGCCGGGGGACGGCGTGGTCACCGGCTACGGCACGGTGGACGGGCGCCTGGTCTTTGCCTACGCCCAGGACGCCACGGTCCTCGGGGGCTCCGTGGGGACCATCCACGGAAAGAAGATCTGCTTTCTCATGGACGAGGCGCTCAAGGTGCGCGCCCCGCTCGTGGGCCTGAACGACTCGGGCGGGGGCCGGCTCAACGAGGGGTTCTTCGCATCCGAGGGCGTGGCCGGCATGTTCTTCCGCAACACGGCCGCGTCGGGGGTCATCCCGCAGATCTCCGCCATGATGGGGTCCTGCGCGGGGGTGGCCGTCTACTCGCCCGCCATCACGGATTTCATCATCATGGTCGAGGAAAAGAGCCACATGGTGATCACCGGTCCGGCGGTGATCAAATCGGTCACCGGCGAGGAGGTCACCATGGAGGATCTGGGCGGCGCCGGGGTGCACAGCCGGAAGTCCGGTACCGCCCACTTCACGGCCGAGGATGACGAGGCCTGCATCGCGCTCGTCAAGCACCTCCTCGGGTACCTTCCCGACAACTGCGACCGGGAGCCGCCCGAGATCAAGGCGACGGACGACCCGGACCGCACGGACGAGACCCTCATGGACGTGGTTCCCGCGGATTTCCGCAAGGCGTACGACATGCGGGACGTGATTCAGCGGGTCGTGGACCACGGCCACTTTTTCGAGGTTCTCGAGAGGTTCGCCACGAGCATCATCATCGGCTTCGCCCGGATGGAAGGCCGGACCGTGGGCATCGTGGCCAATCAGCCCAAGGTCTGGGCGGGCAGCCTGGATGTGGACTCCTCGGACAAGGCGGCCCGGTTCATCCGGTTCTGCGACGCCTTCAACATTCCGCTTCTCAACTTCGTGGACGTGCCCGGGTACTTTCCCGGCGTGCGCCAGGAGCACATGGGGATCATCCGGCACGGGGCCAAGATGCTCTACGCCTACGCCGAGGCCACGGTGCCCAAGATCACCCTGGCCCTCCGCAAGGAGTACGGCGGTGCGGTCATGGCCATGTGCTGCGTGGGCATGGGCGTGGATCAGATGCTGGCCTGGCCCATCGCTCAGCTCGTGGTCCTGGATACCAAGACGGCGGTGAACATGATCTACCGCAGGGAGATCCAGGCGGCGGACGACCCGGACGCTTACCGCGACGCGCGCATCGAGGAGTACGACCACAAGTACTCCAACCCGTTCCACGCGGCGTCCAACATGCTCGTCCACCGGGTCATCAAACCGGCGGAGACCCGCCCCCAGCTCATCCGGGCCCTCCGGGCGCTCAGGAACAAGCGGCGGCCGGAGCCCAGCCGGCGACACGGCAACATCCCGCTCTGATCAGTACCCCCCTTGGTTTTTCCCTGGCATCCCGCCCGGGGGGACGTTATCTTCCCCCCCGGGTTCTCCCCCGAACAACCGCGTGATCTCATCCACCTCGAAGGAAGGAAGCTTCCGGGGGCCTTCCCCGCCGGCCGCCTCGACCCCGGGTTCCCGGTCCAGAACCTCGCCGATGCGCCGGACCGGGATCTCCAGGGCTCGGATCGCCTCGACAAGAGGATCGGCCTCCCCGGGCCGGCAGCAGATGAGCAGGCTGCCCGACCCG
>JAIPEI010000033.1 GCA_021737245.1 Deltaproteobacteria bacterium
GCCGGGATCGCCGCCACGTTCAACGCCCCCATCGCCGGGAGCATGTTCGCCCTCGAGGTCATTCTCGGCGACTTCGGCCTGGCCACCTTCAGCCCCATTGTGATCTCCGCCGTGGTCGCCACTGCGGTGGGCCGCCACTTCCTGGGCAATGCACCGGCTTTCATCGTCCCCGAGTACAGGCTCATATCCGCCTGGGAGCTTCCCATGTACATGATCCTGGGGTTGGCCTGTGCGTTCGTGGCGGTGGGGTTTACCCGAATCCTCTACCGTGCCGAGGACGGTTTCGAGGAGCTGCGGTTTCCACCCTACCTCAAGGCCGCCCTCGGTGGCCTGGCCCTGGGAATCATCGCGATCCCGTTCCCCCACGTGCTCGGCGTGGGATACGGGTCCATCGACCTGGCGCTCCTGGAAAACCTCTCCTGGCAGCTCATGATGGGGCTGGTCGCCTTCAAGCTCGTGGCCACATCCATCACCCTGGGCTCCGGAGGCTCGGGAGGCATCTTCGCCCCGTCTCTGTTCATCGGCGCCATGGCCGGCGGGGTGTTCGGCACGATCTGCCACGGCATCTTTCCTGAAATCACCGCATCTCCGGGAGCATACAGCATCGTGGGCATGGGCGCCGTGGTGAGCGGGACCACCCACGCCCCCATGAGCGCCATTCTGATCCTCTTCGAGCTCACCGGAGACTACAAGATCATCCTGCCCCTGATGATCGCCTGCATCATGAGCTCCCTGGGGGCCCGGCAGCTCCTCACCGACTCCATCTACACCCTGAAGCTCGCGCGCCGCGGGATCAATCTCTACGAAGGCAAAGAGGTGAACGTCCTCAAGTCCATTCGGGTGGGGGACGTCATGAACCCGGAGGTGGAGGTCGTAGCGGAAAACCTGCCCCTCGGCCGGCTGACGGAGCGGCTGACCCGGAGCAAGTACAACACCTTTCCCGTGGTCAACGAGCAGGGGAGGCTCACCGGAATCCTCTCCCTCCTGGATTACCGCGACGTGGCCTTCGACCAGAACCTCAGGGACCTGGTGGTGGCCAAGGAGCTCGCCACACCCCAGGTCGTCACGGTGACGCCGGACGACGATCTCTACGACGCCCTCGGCAAGATCACCGTGGAGGACTTTTCCCTCCTCCCGGTCGTGGCCTCGGACGACTCCGCCCTGCTGGTCGGGGTGCTCACCCGCCGTGACATCATCGGGGCCTACCAGAAGGCGATCATGAAAAAGTCCGTGCTCGAAGGAGAGCAGGAGGGAGCAGCCGCGGCCTGACACCCGCCGGCCCGGACAAACCGCTCCATCCCTGCTCAAAACCGCCCTGCCCGATACGTCGGCGGTGTCCTGTGCCCTGTTTTTTCTTGACGAATGCACCGGCACTGGGGGACGCTTTCAGAAAACGGCACCCGGACCGGGACGGCTCGAGAGACCGGGGCGGGCGAGAGACCGGGAGAAACGGAGCGCACAAAGGAGAGCGGAAATGGCGGTCATCAGCATTTCCAGACAGTTCGGAGCGGGAGGATATACCCTCGGGCAGGCCCTGGCCAAACAGCTGGGCTACAAGTTCGTGAGCAGGGCCATCATCAATCGCATGGCCAGGGAAGCCAATGTGTCCAGGGATTGGGTCGAGGGTGTGGAAAAAGAAGCAGGGGGCTGGGTCAACCGTCTCACCCGGTTCCTGGTCAGCAGCGATTTCGTCGAACGGCACATCGGTGAATCGCGAAGCGACTTCGATGAAGAACGATACATCGATTTTCTCAAGCGGCTGCTGCCTTCTATGGCGGCGGAGGGCGACATCGTCATCATCGGCCGGGGCGGCCAGTGCATCCTTCCGGACAGCCCGGATACGTTCAAGTTTTACCTGGCGGCGGACTTTGAAGAACGTGTGGAATTCATCCAGGACACCTGGAAAATGGAGCGGGAGGATGCCGCCCGGGCCATCCACGCGCGCCAGAAACGAAGCGACAACTTTCTGAAAAGGCTGGGGCTGAAGCGACCGGACGACCCGACCCTGTATCACCTGGTCATCAACACGAGCCGGGTTCCCCTGGAACAGGCCGAGGCGCTCATACTGGACCTGGTCCGGATGGCGGGCCGCTGACGCCGCCCGAGGCGGCGGCCGCGATCGCCTCGGCGAGAACCCGGGCCGCATCGAAAGGGAGTGCCGGCCGGGATGAAAACCGGGCGGCACGAGTGCCTAAGGTCCGGCGAGCCGGTCCAGATAGCCGGACAGCCGCTCGAGCCCCTCGCGAAGATCGTCGCGGCCGAAGCCGAAGCGCACGTGCCGGTCGCCGTAGTGAAACATGCGCGACGGCGCCAGCATGACCCCGGTCTCCTTCACCAGTGTTTCACAAAACAGGAAGGTGTCCTCGACGATCTCCACCCGGGGGAAGCAGATGGAGCCGCTCTGCGGGCGGTTCCATTGGAAGCAGCGGCTGTGTGAATCGAAGAAGCGCTCCAGCAGCCGAAGGTTTTCCTGGACCCGCGCCCGCTGAGCGGGGAGTATCCGGTCCCGGCTGCGCAGAGCCGCCAGGGCGAGGATCTCACTGGGTGCGCTGCTGCAGATGGTCGTGTAGTCCTTGAGCCGGCTCATCCTGTCGAGAATCCCGCGATCACGGGTGGCGACCCAGCCGATCCTCAGCCCGGGCAGGCCGAAGGACTTGGACAGGCCGCCGAGCGAGACAAAACGGGGATCCATTTCGCAGGCCGGGGGCAAAGATGAAGCGGGATCGAGCTCCAGGAACCGGTACATCTCGTCCGAGAACAGGGGGATTCCTCGCTGACGCACAAGCTCGACAAGGGAGGCATAGGTCTCCTGATCGGGAAGACTTCCCGTGGGATTGTGGGGGAAATTGACGACCAACAAGCGGGTGTTCTTCCGGAGGAGGGGGGGCAACTCCCGCACATCGAAGCGCCATCCCTGAGCTTCGTCAGGCGCCCACATGGACACATCGCAGCCGATGGAGCGCGCCACCTCGTAGAGCGACTGGTACCCCGGGAAGGTGCAGACCACGTGATCCCCGGGCTCGAGGAGCGCCTGCATGAGGAGAAAGATTCCTTCCTCCGGGACCACCACGAGCACGTCTTCAGGGCTCAGCCCCTTGTAGAGTTCGGCGATCGCCTCCCGCAAGGCCGGGTGACCGGGCGTCTCGGTGTATCCGAGCCTCAAATCCTTCCACATTCCCCTGGATTCCGCATCCGCCATGTTCAGCAGCTCCGACATGGAGAGCGATTCGCAGTCCGAACTGGACAGGAGATACTGCGCCGAAAACTCGTGCTTTGCGAAGAACCTCTCCAGGACAAAGGTCTCGATCTTCATGAGATACCCTCTGGAAGGCCCGGGATTCCACTCCATGGGGACACGCGTCCCCGGAATGCTTGCCAAGGCACATCTCTTGCATTAAGTAGAGCATGAGGGGCCTGCAGAAAACCGCCTCCCCTTCCGAAGCCTAATGCAATTGATCTTTCAGATCCAATTTTCTTTATGTCTGCTCTCGAAAGGCTCACCCATTTGCATATCGCCATGAGATTTCATAATATGCTTCAGGGTCCCTGTCCCACCTGGACATTTGGAGCTTGTATATGCCTGCAAAAGCCGGTTGCGAGGAGTTGGAGCAGAGCGTAGGCTCCCTCCAACGGGAGCTTTCCGCCCTGAAACGGGCCGCCGGATCGGTCCTGGTCCACCAGGGGTTCGAAGAAGCCGCCCACGCCCTTTTCGACGTCTGCAAGGACGTAGTGGGGGCCACGTCGGGGTACGTGGCCTTGTCCACGGAGGACGGTGCGGAGAACGAGATCGTGTACCTCGACTCGGGCGGCGCTCCCTGCAATGTGGACCCGAATCTGCCCATGCCCATCCGGGGTCTGAGAGCTGAAACGTTCCGGGAAGGCAGGGCCGTTTACGACAATGACTTTTCGAACAGCCGGTGGATGCAATACCTGCCCGAAGGCCATCTCCTCCTGAGGAACGTCCTGTTTGCGCCTCTCATCATAGACGGCAACGCCGTCGGATTGCTCGGGCTTGCCAACAAGCCTGCGGACTTCACCCCGGAGGATGCGGACATTGCCGCGCTTCTGGGCGAGTTTGCGGCCATTGCCCTTCGTAACGCCAAGTCGGAGGACGCCCGGAACCGATTCGCCCGCTCCCTGATCGAAAGCGAGGACCGGTTTCACAAGCTCTACTCCACTATGAACGAGGGAGTCGGTCTTCACGAGCTGATCTACCACGGGGAGAACGACCCGGTGGACTACCGGGTTCTGGATGTCAACCGGAAGTACGAGGAAATCACTGGGCTCTCGAAGAAAGAGCTGACGGGCAAAACCGCTTCAGAGCTGTTCGGTCCTGGAAAGCCTCCCTATTTCGAGGCGTTCGCCCGAGTGGCGGAATCCGGAGAGCCGATCTCCTTCGAGGCCTACTGGCTTCCCCTGGACAAGCACCTTCTGATTTCCGTTTTTTCGCCCGCCAAAGGTCAGTTCGCCACCGTCCTCACGGACATCACCGAGCGCAAGAAAGCGGAGAGGGCCCTTCAGAAAAACGAACGCCTCCTCAATGAAATGGGCCGCATGGCCAGGATCGGGGGCTGGGAAATCGACGCGGGGACCCTCGAGGTGACCTGGACGCCCGAGACCTACCGCATCCACGAGGTCCCCATCGGTCAAAAACCGCCGCTGGACAAAGCCATCCGGTTCTTTCACCCCGAGGATCGCCCCCTTCTGGAGGATGCGATCCAGCGCGCCCTGGAGCAGGGTGAACCCTATGACCTGGAGCTTCGTTTCATTACGGCCGGCGGCAGGCATCTCTGGACCCACACCATCGGCAAGCCCGAGGTTGTGAACGGTCGGACCGTCAAAATCACGGGTACGTTACAGGACGTCACAGAACGCAAAAAGACCGAAGACGCTCTAAGGGAGAACCGGCTCTTCCTTCAGAACATCTTCGACGCGATCCAGGACGGCATCAGCGTCCTCGACCGGGACCTCAACATCGTCCGCGTCAATGCCTGGGTGGAAAACACCTTTTCATCCTGCTGGACCGTCGTGGGTCAAAAGTGTTATGCCGTTTTCCGGAAACGAGCTGAGCCGTGTCCCGATTGCCCCACCCTGAAGGTCCTGGCCGGCGGGGAACGGCACAGCGCCGTTATTCCTTACCCATCCAATGAGGCCCCGTCCTCATGGTACAATGTATCGGTGTTTCCCTTGAAGGACTCCGCCGGCCGGGTCACCGGCGTGATCGAGTACTTCAAGGACGTCACCAAAGAAACACTCGCCGAAAGGGAGCTCCGCAAGGCCCACGAGGAGCTGGAACAACGCATTCAGGAACGGACCGAGGAGTTACGACGCCGCTCGGAGCAGCTGTCCAGGCTCTCCTCCGAGCTGACGCTCGCGGAGCAGCGCGAGAGGAGCCGCGTCGCCGAGGTGATCCACGACCAGCTCCAGCAGCTGCTGGTGGGAGCGAAGATGCGGCTGGAGATGCTGTCCTCCAAGGTCAGAGACGATCATCGACAAGCCGCCCAAGACATTCACATGCTCATCGAAGAGGCACTGCAGGGATCACGCTCACTCACCAAGGAGCTCTCGGCGCCTGTCCTGCACGAAAGCGGGTTGGCCGCAGCCCTGGAGTGGCTCGCTCACTGGCTGAAGGAGAACCACGGGCTCACCGTGGACATGGACCTTGACGCGAACGCTACGCCCACACAGCAGAACACAAAGGTACTGCTCTACCAGTCCGTGCGTGAGCTCCTCCTGAACGTGGTCAAGCATGCAGGCACGAGCAGGGCTCGCGTCCGAATGAGGCGGAACGACGAAAACCACCTGAGAATCGTGGTCGAGGATGACGGCGTGGGCTTCGACCCGGACGAGAGCCGGAAGAACGACGATCTCTTCTCCGGGTTCGGGCTGTTCTCCATTCGCGAACGGCTCGACCTTCTGGGAGGGCGGCTGGAAGTGGAGAGCAAGCCCGGCAAGGGATCGACCTTCACCCTGCTCGCCCCCCTGGAGGTAGAGCAGCCTGCGAGCGCACTGAAAGCGCCGCAGACCGGAAACGAGGCACAGGGGGAAGAACCGCCGGCCGCCGGATCCGGATGGAGGCACCGCGTCCTCCTGGTGGACGATCACACCGTCATGCGCCAGGGAATCGCCGCCCTGCTCGAGGGGCACGATGACATCGAGGTCGTGGGGGAGGCCGCGGACGGCGGAGAGGCCGTAGAGCAGGCCCGCGCGCTGCAGCCCGACGTGATCCTGATGGACATCAACATGCCCGGGATGAACGGCATCCAGGCCACGCGGATCATTCATTCCGAGTCGCCCTGGATTCGTATCATCGGTCTGTCCATCAATGAGGCGGAGGCCGCGGCGGGTCCCATCAAGGAGGCCGGTGCCGTCACCTACCTCAGCAAGAGCGGGAGCAGCGAAAGCATCCTGCAGGCCATTCGAAATGCCGGGGATTGAAGAGGAAATCACGACTTCCCGGGAAGTTCCGGATTCAAACGAGGAACGTTGCGGGCCGGCGAGATCGAACCGGAAGACGGCATGAAACAAAAGGGATCCCGCTCCTCGAAGATGTCGAGACCGGAGCTGTAGGAAACCGCAAGACAGCCTCCGCAGACCGGCCGGATCGAGCACGAGCGGCACGCCCGGCTCCCGTCTCGGTACCTTTTTGCGGAAGGTGAATCGTAGACCCCTGCGATGCCCTGCCCGAGCACGTTCCCGATGGGAGACGGGAACTTCCGGCAGGCATGAGCCTCCCCCTCCGGAAGGACGCTCATGAAATTGAAGGCCGCTCCGCAGCCGTAGCCCGCACACCCCCCGAAAACATCCTCGCCCCGCTTCTGACGAACGATGTTGAGCAGGCTCTCCTTGAGGCCGATCACCGGGTTGTCCTTCGCCGCTTCCAGGTAATCGCTCAGAAAGGAAGCGAATGTTTCCTTCGAAGGCAGCTTCAGTCTCGCCCCCTCTCCGACCATGCTCAGACGATTGAAGGTGAAGGAATCGGCCTTGCCGCGCAGCTCTTCGGCAAGGAGAATCACCTGATCCACGTTCTCGTCCGTGAGGGTGAGCATGACCATGGCATAGATTCCTAGATCGCGAAGCAGTTCGAGAAACGCCATGGTTCGATCATAGTGCCCCTCTCCCCGGATCTCGTCGTTGTGCCCGCGCAACCCCTCCAGGCTGACCTGATAGTACACAGGCTTCTCAACGGCGAGGATCCTCTCGATTCTCGCCCGCGACGCCGGGTTTCCCAGGATGGCCAGGGCGAAACCGAGATCCGACGCCGCCTCATAGAGCTCATCGAATCGGGGGTACAAAAGAGGATTCCCGCCGGTAAATGAAACCTGCCCCTTTACATTCCGGCTTTTGCAGAACCGGTACAAATCTTCCAGAATGCCAAGGGCCTCGGGAAATGCAAGGTCCTGCCTCTGACTCCGGTCGTAACAGTGCTTGCAGTGGAGGTCACAGGCCTGGGTGATGTGCCACTGCAGGGTGAACACGCGCGCAGAGAGGTAGGATTCATCCGTGTCTTCGCAAACGGGAAAAACGGCCGGATCCCGCCGGATCTTCGAGGAAGGCGCCAGGAGGAGGCCCTTTTTCGCAGCGCGATCCAACACCGAGTCCACCGCGGCGTTGGAAACGCCGCCCTGCACGGCGGCGTCTCTCGTTGAAATGCGCTCCACCACGATCTTCAGGGCCAGGAGATCCCCGTCCGTGGCCACCGATGAGACGACCTCGCCCGTCCCGGGGCGGCGGAAGATCGACACGAGCTCCCGATGCTCCTCAGGCGCCCTACCGGCCCCGGGAAGGGCCAGGAGCTGTTTCCAGGATACCTGGACCAGCTCCAGGCTGGGGTTCACGGTAAACTCATTGAGCATGCCCGGCCGGGGAACGTCGGCCGTTCCCGCCTCGTGAAGGGCTTTTTCCAGCCGGGCCAGGTCTGGCAGAAACGCAGGCACGTCGGGGTCCGGCAGGCAGGAGGAGAGCAGCTCGGGAAAGTCCCCGGCCCCGCCGCCTGCCCGGAGCGTTTCCATCATACGGGCCCAGGTCCCGTCACGCAGGTGGGAACGGGTCCTGGGGTAGATCTTCGCCATGGATGCGGCGAATTCCGGTTTCATGACGCTGCCGAGGGGGGACTCCGGAGGGAGGTCACTGATTCATTCCAAGTCCAACAACCGGGTATCGCGGGAACCGATGGATCCCGTCGATGATGGATTGTGGTGCCAACTGCACCACAGTGTATCAGCCTCACCCGCTCTTTCCACGTTCTTTTTCCTTTTCCCCCATGGTGTCCGAACCGGACTGGCTGCCGGTCACACCGCTCTTGCCGGACTCCCGCTTCTCGTCCTGGGTGCCAACTGCACCCTCTTGGGTTCCCGTTCACCCGGATTTCCCGGCTTCCTTCTTCTGCGGTTCAGCGCCACCTGCGCCGGGCTGGCCGCTTCATCCGCCCGCAGCCCCCCCGACGGCGACTCCTCCGCCGGAAAACAGGGTGGCCACACACATCCCCGCGAGGATCTTCCTCAACTCCTTGGCATCCATGCTTTACCTCCCCAAATAAGAATACTGCCTCCCTCCGGAATCGATTCGAACTTCCATCTCTTCCCATTTCAATCAGGATACCTGAATGCGGGAAACCGTGGAATGGGGTGAAACCATGAGTTTGGAGCCGCCGAACGCTGACCGCGGCAGGGAGGAAACCTGACAAGCGAGGAAAGGCAAAAGTCGCGCATTCTCCTTCCTCTGCCTTTCCTCAATACGTGGCGATACCGGGAAGAAATGTCACGATTTGAGGAAAGATCATGAGGATGATCACGGTGGCGATCAAAGCGGCGAGAAAAGGGAGGATGCCCTTGAAGATCGTCTCCAGCGGGACATCCCAGGCCACGCCCTTGATCACATAGACATTGACCCCCACAGGCGGGGTGATGGTTCCCATCTCGACGATCAGAACAATGATGATGCCGAACCAGAGGATGTCGAAGCCGAGGGCCTTGATCATGGGCAGCATGATGGGGACGGTGAGCACGATGAGCCCGAAGCCGTCCATGAAGCAACCGCCGACGAGATGAAGCAGGACAATGATCCCCATGATCAGCATGGGGTGTATGGCGAGCTGTCCCACCCAGTCGGACAAGAGAAAGGGGATCTTTGTGACGGCGATGAAGTGCCCGAAGATTTTCGCGCCCGCTACGATGAACATCACCATGCAGGTGATCTGCAGGCTGTCCTTTCCGGCCTTGGCCAAAGCCTTCCAGGTCAGCCTGCGTCTCAGCAGGCCTAGCAGGATCACGCCGGCCGCGCCGGCTCCCCCTGCTTGCGTGGGGCTGAACCAACCGGTGAACAGGCCGCCCAGGACCAGCACGAACAGGACAAGGACCTCTCCCACCGCGGAAACGGCGACAAGCTTCTGCTTCAGGGAGGTAGAGGGTCCGGCGGGCCCCAGCTCCGGATTCTTGATGCACAGGATCTGTACGGTCACCACGAAAAGAAGGGCCAGAAGCAGACCGGGAAGGACACCGGCGATAAACAGCTTGCCGATGGACTCCTCGGCCATGATCCCGAAAACGATCAACAGGGCGCTTGGAGGAATCAGGATGCCGAGGCTCCCTGCGGCCGCCACACTCCCTGTGGCGAGGGAGTCGTCATAGTCGTATCGTTTCATGTGAGGGAGGGAGACCGCTCCCATGGCGGCGGCCGTAGCGTTGGTGGAACCACAGATGGCGGCGAAACCGGCGCAGGCGATGATCGCGGCGATGGCCAGGCCGCCGCGCATCTTGCCGAATATGGCATGGCTGGCATCGAAAAGCCGGGCACTCATGCCGATCTCGAAAGCGATACAACCCATAAAGACGAACATGGGAATGACCGTCAGGTTGTAGTCGGAGAAGCTCTCAAAGAAATCGATGGCCAGAACCTCGAACCCTGCGCCGAACCCGATCAGCCAGCCGAATCCGAGGAACCCGACAAAGGCCATGGCGAAGGAGACGGGAAACTCGATGGCGAAGAGGAGGATGAGGAGGACGATGCCTATGATGCCGACGGTAACGGGGCTCATTTCGATCCTGTCCTTCCTCTTTGGTCCGGGCCCTTCCAGGTCCGGTAAAGTTGAACCGGCACGGCCAGCAGCATAGGCACGAAAGCCAGGGCCAGAGCGTAGGCAAAGGGGAAAAGAGCGATCTTTACGGTCAGGGATTGTTCCCCGTAGCTCTGGAGGTCATGGGCATAAAGGAACAGGCGCCACACGAGAAGGGCGAAAAAGACCAGGCAGAGGAGCAGGCTCAGACAGCGAAGGATCTTGCTCACGCGAGGTGGAAGCAGCAGCATGACAAAATCCACCTTGATGTGTCGTCCCGCCAGGAAGGTCTCGGTCGTCGAAAAACCGATGAGCAGAACCGCGAGAAGGGATGTCAGATCCATGGCGCCCCGGACCGGCCTGGAGAAGACCTTGGCCCCGATGATATCCGCCGAGACGAGGACCAGCATGACGATCAGAGCGATCAGGGCGAATCCGCTGAACCATCGGCTCAGTTGTCTGGTGAACCTTTCGAGCTTGTCCATATCGACTGCCAGTGTGGGTAGCGGGAGGTGCCCCCGGTTTGCCGGCAAAAGCACCTCCCGGAAATACGAAGCCCGGAAACGGGAGCCCGCAACGGGCGGCCACCCCTACTTGTCGAGCAGGTTCTCCTCGACCCACTGGACGGAAACCTCAATGGGCGGTTCCTTGGCCGACCAGTACTCGATACGCGCATTGAAGTAGTCCAGGATCTCCTCTGCCGGGATTCCCTTTGCCGTCTTCTCCTCGATGTACTCATCGATGACCGGCGAAACAGCCGCTTCCCACTCGGGTTTTTCAGACGCAGGGATCTCGATCAACTCCCTTCCGGGAAGGCCCTTGAAATACTCCAGACCGGCGCGGTCATAGTAGTTCCAGACATAGCCGTGATAGTCAGGGAACTCGGCGCTCACCTCGGTGAAGACCTTTTGTATGTCCGGCGGGAGCGCGTTCCATTTTTTCTTGTTCATAACCACGTACTGGCAGCTCGAGGTGGAAACGGGTGGAACGGTGACATACTTCACGACGTCCGCGTGCTTCCATCCCTTGAGGGTCTCCGGCACGGCGAACTGCCCTTCCACCACGCCTTTCGACAGCGCGGCGTAAGCCTCTCCCATGTGCATGGCGCGCGGGGTGGCTCCCAGGGCTTCAATCGTGGAGGCGGCACCGCCGCTGGCCCTCAGAACCAGGCCTTCCATGTCCTCGAGCGTCCGGATGGGGACAGTGCGTGTGGAGAGCACGTTGCGTCCGGGACCGTGAAGATAAAGCACATGTACATCCTCGTACTCTTTGGGCTTGAACTTGTTGTAAATGTCCATGTAGACCTTCCCGGTCACGCAGCCGCTGTCGATCTCCGAGGGCATCTCGAAGATCTCGCTCACCGGGAAGCGTCCGGCGGTGTACAGGGGGCAGCTCATCCCGAGGTCGGAGATGCCCTTGACGACCCCTTCGAAGTTCTTGGTCGCGGCCGTCAGGGTGCTCCCGGGATACAGGGTAATCTGCACCCGGCCGTCGGTTCGCTCGGCGATCATATCGCAGAAGAGCTGGTTGAGTTCGGCTTGAAGATGCCCTCCCGGCATGATGCCGCTGAAATTCATTTTGATGGGTTCATTAGAGGCCGCTTCTCCTGCTGTTGTGAATGGTGTGACCATGCAAACGGTAAAGAACAAAAGAACCAGTGCCGATATCCAACTTTTTTTGTGATTCATGGACATCCTCCCGAAGCTGTCATCTGATTGGATTGGAACTCAAGCCTGAAAGATCCAGGCTTCCCCCCCTTTGAACCTGCCTTATCCCCTCCTTTCATCCATCAGGTTCCCTGTTTGCTGATCTCGACGACCCCATGGGTTGCGTCGATCTTCACCAAATCACCGTCCTCGATGCATTCAAGGGGATCCTTCTCCAGGTCATGAACCATGGGGGTGTCGGTGATGATGGCGCTGACCGCCACGACGCCCTCCACCCGGACATTGATGATCCCTTTGGGAGCGTGTCCCCGCTTGAAGGCCGCATAAAACTGCCACGATCCGGTTGTGGAGCCCTTGCCCGTGGGAAAGACAAGGATTTTGCCCGCCACGGACCTTCCTTCCAGGTCATGTCCCGGCTCTCTGATGATTCCGGTCTCGGGGTCCATTCCTCCTGTAAAGGAGATGGGCATATGGGAGACGATGGCCTCTCCTTCCACGACGCCTCTGGTTACGGGTTTTGCCTTGAGTATCATCTCCGTTTTCCCTCCCATCTCCCGGAAACGGCCGTCCGCACACAGTCCCCGGTGGAGCCGAACCACGTATCCATGCCGAAGAGGTTGTGGGCATAGTAGCTGGCCCTGGCTGAGTTCACCGCGATCACCCTGACACCTTTTTCCTTGAGATAGAGGTGAGGGCCGTCCGCTGCACCCACGTCGCTCACCACCCTCGCTCCTGATGCGCGCAGGGTCTCGAGCAGGCCCATCCTCTCGCACAAGGTCACGACCCACCGCGATGTGCATATCCAGAGCTGCGTGTCAGGATGGACCCGCTTTCCCTCCAGCAGGGCTGCGATCTCCTGGACCTCCTGAATGCTGCATTGTGGGCACCCGAAGATCACAAGGTCCACCTTCTCCGCCGAACTGCTGGAGATCTCGTAGAAGGCCTCATCCACGTCCTTCTGCGACACCGTGATATCGGGCGTGCCCGGAACCGCGCCTCCGAAAGCGGCCTCGGCGGTGGGAGCTTCCGGCGTGATCCCCACGAGGTGGACCAGCCCGGTGGCGCCGGTCACCGTCAGCGTGTAAAGCAAGCCCTTGATGCCCTCGATATGCATGTCGGACGGCAGGTTGACAAAGGCGGGGATCTTCATGCCCACCTGTTTGCCCAGGTGCCAGCCCAGAGCCTTGTAGTCGGTCGGCTCGTACTCTTCGAACTTGAGGCCGTCCACGTCGATCAGAATCTCGGCTTTCCTGTTCTCCGGCAAGTGCAGCCCCCACTCGGGGATCGCACCGACGATCGCCGCGGCCAGGGCGACGTGGTCCCCGTCCCGGTTGGACCTTGCTCCGATCACGGAGTTGGCGAACACCTGGCTGCCGGAAGAGGCCCATGCGATGTGATCCCCGAACCTCGGCACGTTGCCGACCAGGTAGTGGTGACAGGAGTAGGTCAGCACAAGTCCCAGAGACTTTAACGCCTCCTGGATTCTCCGTTGCCGGACCTGGTAAATGGTGGGGATTTCCATCTCGTCAACCTGCTCGGGATCGAACATCTCGGGGTTCTTGGTCGTAAACACCCGGACCTTGGTACCGTCCCCGGCAAGCTCCTCGAGCCATTCGATGCCCTCGTCCATGAGCACGGGAAAGTTCCCCGCCACATGGACACTCGTCACGGGGATCAGCCGTTCGGCCTCATAGCAGTCGCCATAGGCCTGAAGGATCTCCATCGCCTTTTGAACGCCCGATCCATTCTCTCCCTCCAACATCTTCTGCTGTTGATCGTTCAGTTCCATGAATCATCTCCTCGCCCGTTCTTTCCAGGATCAAGGTTCTGCGCCTGATATGCCGAGGCTCGGGCAGCGTCGGTTCCGACTTCCGTCACAAAGGGAAGAGGCATCCCATCCTCGACGATCTGCGATGACGAATATGAACCGGGGTGATTCCTAGCTTCGTGCCCATATAATCGAACTTTGGGCATTGCTGCGTTTCCAATTCAGAAAGGAGGATTTTTTGTCAAGATCAAGGAGATCAAGAGGTGACGCGGAGGCGTACTTGGAGTACGCCGCACAAGGAACCTCGCTGATCGACGATGAGATTGGCAAAAAAGACCCTTTCTGGATGGAAACTAGCTTCGGAAATAGACGGAAAAAAACTCGTGGCGCTCGATTGCCCTCACGGAATGCTCGATGCTTG
This sequence comes from Deltaproteobacteria bacterium, assembly GCA_021737245.1. GTDB lineage: Bacteria > Desulfobacterota > DSM-4660 > Desulfatiglandales > HGW-15 > JAIPEI01. The sequence goes on from JAIPEI010000033.1 coordinate 13,911, forward strand.
CATCGAAGTAAAGGAGGTCCCCCGGATCGAACTCGTATTCCACGTTGTCGTATTTGAAAATCCCTGCGCCCTTCAAATTGTAGGTCAGCTCGAACCCCCTATGAGCGTGTCGACTCACGAACTCGCCCTGCTCGGCTCTGCCCAGCGTGACGGAGATCTTGTCACTGATGACCCCCTTGGGAACCAGCACCTCGAGGGTCAGCTTGCCGCCCTCCACCTTCGCGGCGGTACCGGACTTCACGAGGGTCAGTGGCCGTTCTTCGCTGAAAAAACTGGTGATGGGTTCACCGAGGTGGTGGGCGATTTCGGAGAGCAGGGCGACCGAAGGGCTGACTTTGTCTGTCTCGACCCGGTAGAGGGTGATGTAGCTGACACCGATCTTCCGGGCGAAGTCCTTCATGTTGATGCCCAGGTTTTTCCTGGCCATGCGGATTTTGTTGCCCACGTTCATGGGTGTCAGGTTATACCAAAATATAAATCTTTATCAAGCAAAAATCTCACATATGATATATTTGAGCTCGCGAAAGGCTTTAAGGCTTTGGAGTACGCCGCACAAGGAACCTCGCTGATCGACGATGAGATCGGCAAAAAAGACCCTTTCCGGATGGAAACCAGCTGCCATCGCAGCGCCCAGAACACACTCAGACAGTTATGGGAAATCATTTCCGGAGGCTTCGACAATGCGTAAAGCCAAAAGTAGAAAGGCTTTCGACCGATTGGATGACCGAAAGCCCCGAGGTAAAAGCGTTTGGAGCGTTGGAAGCTCCAGGATGGTTGTTATGACTGGTGCCGGAGGTCGGAATCGAACCGACACGGTACAAAGTACCACTGGATTTTGAGTCCAGCGCGTCTACCAGTTTCACCACTCCGGCGCGTCTTCCGGAGTATAGAAAATCCACGCCTCCCGTGTCAATATCCTGTTGACACGCCTGGGGGGCATTGTTAGGATCAGGATTCTTCCCGCGTGGGGCTGTAGCTCAGATGGGAGAGCGCGTGACTGGCAGTCACGAGGTCGTGGGTTCGATCCCCATCAGCTCCACCAGACTTCTCAGAAATTCGACCTTCGATACGGTGCCTTGGTTTGTCAAGAGATCGCGCCGTGCCTGTGGAGGCTTTGAGGCGGTTGTCCCAGGCAGCCGCCTTTTTTTTCCGGCCCGCCGTTCCCTCGCGCCCCCGACGTCAAGGTTCGATATCAAGTTTTTCCGCGGTTGATCCGATAAGACATCTGAGTACCCGAATACTACCTACGGATAGACCGCCATGTGTGCACAGCCTGCATATCAGCCGGGGGCCAAGCAGCGCGTAACGGCAAGGAAGCCCGGACGCGGCACTTCCGACTCCATTCGGAAGATGGCCGTTCTCTTCACGGACGTGGTGGGGTCCAGCACCTACTTCAAGTCCTATGGAGACCTGGCCGGCCGGGAGATGCTGCGCAAGCACCAGGAGCTGGCCTCCGGTCCTGTGGCCGAACACGGCGGGGTCGTGGTCAAGGTCCTCGGCGACTCTGTCATGGCCTACTTTACCGAGCCGAGGGAAGCGCTCAAGGCGGCTGTCAGGATACAGCAGCGTTTTGCCCTCAACAACCGTGGCAAGGAGCCTAAAGGTCGGATTCTCGTAAGGATCGGGCTTCACTACGGGGATGGAATTGTCGAAAAAGGGGATATTTACGGCGATGTTGTGAACATCACGGCCAAGTTTCTTCCTCTGGTCCAGGGAGGGGAGATCTTCGTCTCCGGCCAGCTCCAGGAACAGGTCCGGGGTCTTCCCTGGGCGCGGTTCGAGAAGCTGAAGCTGAAGGTCACCACGGAGATCCTCAAGACGCTTGCCATCTATCGCCTCTCCTGGGACGACCAGGCCGACCTGGATCCCTCCCAGACAACCGTCCTGGTGCTCAAACCCGCCTGGAACCTGGCCAAGGACGGCTTTGATGCGGCATGGAAGCGCCTCCTGCAACGCAAGACGGGGCTGTGGCCCGGAAAGCCGGGACAGCACACCGGCCTTCCGGACGGATCCCTCGCCCTGTATCTCAAGGAACCCTCCGAGGCTCCGGGCATCGCCCGGAACGCCCTCCGGCTTCTGAGGGAAAGCCTCGGCCGCGACCGTATGCCTTTCCTCCCGCTTCAGATCCTGATCGACAAGGGTCATTTCAAGCGGGCCGGAAAACCCGCCCTGGAGGGAATCGAACAGAGCCTGGCTCTGGCCAAGCCCGGCGAGATCAGCGTGTCCCGCCCGGCGTTCGGCGCGATGAAGGTGCCTTCGGGGTACAAGGTCATTGCCCCGGAGGAAGGGAGCGAAACCGGTCTCTTCCGAATGACCCCCGAGGCCACCCCGGACAGGGACGACTCGTGCCTCTTCCTCTACCAGCACTCCATGGGCCACGGGAGGCACGCCCCCTGTTTCTACTGCGGCGACCGCCGGCATCTTCCCGGAGACTGTCCTTCCAAGCAGCTGCCCGACGTCACCCATGGACTGGAGCGGCTCGGATACCACTCTCTGC
>JAIPEI010000034.1 GCA_021737245.1 Deltaproteobacteria bacterium
GATCCACCGTGTCGCGAAGCCCGATCTCGTCCATGAGGATCTGGAACGTCCGCAGACTGAGCAGGGCCGCCCGCTCCGTGGGAATGGTGTAGGCCTCGTCGAAGGAGCAGAGGGCCGTGGTCTGGGCGCCGGAAAGCGCGGCGGCGAGGGCGTAGTAGGCCCCCCGCATGATGTTGTTCTCCGGCTGCTGCTTGGTCATGCCCGACCCGCCGCCGCCGAAGATGCCCCGCAGGAAAAGGGCTTTCTTGTTCTGGACGTCGTAACGCTCCCGCAGCAGCCTGGCCCAGAGCTTCCGGGCCGCGCGGAACTTGGCCACGGTCTCCCACAGGTTTCCGTAGATGTTCAGGTTGAAGGAGAAGCGGCCCACAAAGTCCTCCGCCTTGTACCCCCGCGCGATTACCTCGTCGATGTAAGCGAACGCGATCTCGAAGGCGTAGGAGATCTCCTGGACCGGCGTGCAGCCGGACTCCCGGATGTGGTACCCGCACACGGAAACGGGGTTGCAGCGCGGGAGCTCCTTCATGGAGTACTCGATGGTGTCGCCGATGAGACGGACCGCCGGCTCCACCGGATAGATCCAGGCGCCCCTGCCCACGATCTCCTTGAGGATGTCGTTCTGGGGCGTGGCGGAGATCTTCTCCTTGGGGTACCCGTACTTCTCGGCCACGGCCTGGTACATGGCGAGCATGATGGAGGCCACGGCGTTGATGGTCAGCCCGGACCCGATCCGGTCGAGCTGGATGTCCTTGAAGGCGATCTCGAAATCCCGGAGGGAGTCGATGGCCATGCCCACGCGGCCCACCTCGCCCTCGGCCATGGGGTCGTCCGAGTCGTAGCCCATCTGCGTGGGCAGGTCGAAGGCGACGTTCAGGCCGGTCTGGCCGTGGGAGATCATCAGCTTGAACCGCTCGTTCGTCTCCTCCGGGGTTCCGAAGCCCGTGTACTGCCTCGTGGTCCAGTTTCGGCTCCGGTATCCCTGGGGGTGGAGGCTTCTGGTAAAGGGAAACTCCCCGGGGTCCGCCAGATCCGTGTTGTAGTCGAACCCGACCTCATCCAAATCCTCCGGCTTGTACACCGGCTTGACCTCGATGCCGGACTGGAGAACCACCTTCCGGATGGCATCCTTTTCATCCTTGATGTACGTGGCAACGCCCATGATCGAACACCTCGCTTTTGGCCGGCTCCGCCGGCCGGCCGATACCTGATGGCAAAATCAAAACGCTACGAGGTCAGCATGATTCTTATGATTCACGCATTTCGTAGCCGCACCTTCTTCTTTCTCTTCGCGACCTTCTTGTACTTCCTGCTGAAATCCGGCTTCTGCTCAGTTCCTCGACGCGTTCTCCCGGATGAAACCGACGATCTCCTCAAACGACGTCCCGCCGGGGAACACCCCGCGAACGCCGATCTCCTGGAGCACCGGGACGTCCCGGTTCGGGATCACGCCTCCCACGACGGTGAGCATGTCATCAGCCCCCTTCTCCTTCAAGAGCCCTACGAGCTTTCGGCAGATCGGGAGATGGGCCCCCGACATGATGGAAAGCCCCACCACGTCCACGTCCTCCTGGATCGCCTGCTCCGCAATGCTCTGGACGGTCTGGTGAAGTCCCGTGTAGATCACCTCCATCCCCGCATCCTTCAGCGCGTGGGCCACTACCTTGGCACCACGATCATGGCCGTCCAGGCCCGGCTTGGCCAACAAAACCCTGATTTTTCTCTCCGGCGTCATTGCTTGTCACTCCTTCGGATATCCCTTGGACTGAATTTTCATTCAACGAATTGAGCGTTTCGAGCGGCGTTCCTACCCGGGGCTTCCCGGGGGGGCCGAACGCTCGAGATCCTTCAGCACGACCCCCTGGCCACGCAGGATGTGCTCCCGAACGAGCCGCTCCACCCCTTCCTCATCCCGTTTTCGAATAAACGTCAGCATGAGGCGGTGATCGTTGTTGCTGACTCGAGCCCACTCCTCGGACCTGAGCAGCACCTGTCTGAACCGATAGATCTGGTCGCGCAGGTCGTTGATCATCTTGATCAACCGGGGGCTGCGGCTCAGGGCGTACAAATGGTCGTGAAACTCCGTGTTGATGCGGAGCAGCGGATCGAGATCCCCCCGGTCCACGCAGGTCTGGTACTCGCGGATCTTCCGGTCCAGAAGGACCAGATCCTTTTTCTCGTGCTTCACCGCCGCGAGACGGGCCGCGTAGCTCTCCAGCACGCTGCGGATTCCGAAGGTCTCCCGCACGTCCTCGCGCGTCAGACCGGCCACGAAAAACCCGCCGGACGGCCCCTGCCTGACCAGGTTTTCCCGCTCCAGCTTGTGGATGCCCTCGCGCACGGGCGTACGGCTGATCCCCAGGGCGTCGGCCAAACGGCTTTCCACCAGGCGGCTTCCGGGGGCCAGCTCGCCGCGCAGAATCGCCTGCCGCAGGCGCAGGTAGACGTCCTTCCCGAGCGATCGCCGCTCCGGCAGAGACTCGAGGCTCCTGAACGCGTGTTCTTCGTTTTCCGCCTGTCGTGCCATATTACAAAACGCTCGCTTTTTTCCTTACCTCTCTCCTCTTGTCTCTTTCCTCTCCTCAGTACCTTCCCAGCACCTCGCGGGCGATGATCATCTTCTCCACCGCCTTGGTGCCCTCGTAGATCTCGATCACCTTGGCGTCCCGGTAGAACCGCTCGATGGGATAGTCCTTGAGGTAGCCGTACCCGCCGTGGAGCTGAAGCGCTTCATCGACCACCTCCACGCCGATCCGCGCGCCGTACCACTTGGCCATGGCCACAAGCCGCTTGTTCACCGTCCCCTGATCCAGGTTCCAGCAGGCCTTGTAAATCAGGTTCCGGGCCGTCTCAATCTTGGTGTCCATCACGGCGATGGTGAACTGGACGTCCTGGAAGGCGGCCAGAGGCTGACCGAACGCTACGCGCTTCTTGACATGCTTGACGGCCTGCTCCATGGCCCCCTGGGCGAGCCCCAGGCCGTGCGCGGCGACGTAGGCTCGGGAGTGGTCGAAGAACCGCATGAGCTGGTAGAAGCCCTGCCCCTCCTTTCCGCCCAGTAGCCGGCCTTCGGGGACCCGGCAGTCGCTGAAGAAGATGTCCCCCAGGTCCGCCGCCCGGGTTCCCATCTTTTCCGCGTGGGTGGCGTCATAACCCGGGGTGTCCGTCTCCACGATCAGGAAGCTCCACTTCTTGTGACCCCCGGCCTCGGGGTTGGTCACGCAGAGGACCAGGACGAAATCGGCGATGGTGGCGTTTCCGATCATGACCTTGTTCCCGTTGATGACATAGTCCGATCCATCCTTCTCCGCCCGGGTGCTCACGTTGCTGACGTCGCTCCCAGCCTCGGGCTCGGTGGTGGCCATGCCCATTTTTTTTCGGCTCTCCGCCACCGCGGGGAGGTACTTCTCCTTCTGCTCATCCGTGCCGAACCACCAGAGCAGCTCGCTTCCGAAGGAGCAGTTGATCAGGGCCTGAGCCACGCCCGGGTCCACCCGCCAGAACTGCTCCAGGATGAGGGCCTGGTCCAGGAACCCCAGGCCCGGCCCCCCGTGCTCCTCGGGGATCGTGCTTCCGACGAACCCCAGCTCGCCCGCCTTCCGCCAGACGTCCTCCGGGAACTCGTTGTTTGCGTCGCAGTCCGGGCCCACCTCGGGAAACTCCTTTTCCGCGAACTCCCGCGCCGCACTCTGAATGTCTTTCTGCTCGTTGCTCAGTTGAAAATCCATGGTACGCCTCCATGTATGGGTTCGCGACCGTGCGCGAAGAATGCGCCTAGATGATCCCTTTTTCCTTCAGCTCCGCCAGCCTCTTCTCCGAAACGCCCAAAGCCCGTCCGTAGATCTCCTCGTTGTGCTCGCCGAACCGGGGGGGGAAAGACAGCTCCCGGCCGCCGGCCTCCACGAAGGGCGTCATATTGGGGGGCGGGGCCAGCGTGACGACGGTCCCGGTCGCCGGATCGGCGGCGCGCATGAGCCGGCGCTCCACCAGGGGATCGGCCACGACCTCGGAGATCCTCTTGATCTTGCTGGCGGGCAGTGTGATCGACTTGAGCTGCTCGATCAAGGCTTCCGAGCTGTACCCCTTCGTGATTGCGCTGATCTCCCGGTTCAGGTTCTCCACGTCCGCAATCCGGCCGGCATTCTTCTCGTACCCGGGCCGGTCCAGGGATCGGAACCCTTCGAGGGCGACGAGGGATTTCCACTGCCGGTCGTTGCCCACGGCCAGATAGACGAACCCGTCGCTCGTGGGGTAGACCGAGACCGGGCAGAAAAACTCGTGGGTGTTGCCGCGCCGCGTCATCTCCCGGTCGAGCAGCGTCGACAGGGTGATGGGAACCGTGAGCCAGGACACGGACGACTCGAACATGGACATGTCGATGCGGGTCCCCTCCCCGGTCACGGCCCGGTGATACAGCGCCTTCATGAGGAGCCCGTAGGAGTGCTCGCTCGTCCCCATGTCCGGGAGGGGAATCCCGAGCACCTGGGGATCGCCGTCCGGCTCCCCGGTCATCTCCATGAGTCCGGAGCGCGCCTGGAGAATGGGGTCGTAGGCCGCCTCGTTGCTGTCCGGGCCGAACCCGGTCACGCCGAGCCAGATGATGTCGGGCTTGACCGCGCGCAGGGCGTCGTAGCCGATGCCCAGCTTCCCGTAGTTTCTCGGGAGCTGGTTCGTGGCGAAGATGTCCACGTCCAGCTCCCGGATCAGGCCGTGAAACAGCTCCTGCCCGGAGGGGTCCGCCAGGTTGAGGGTCAGCGCCTGTTTTCCGGCGTTGATGCACAGGAAGTAGGCGTTCATCCGCTCCTCGCCGAGGACGTTCTCTCCGATCATGCGATTGGGGTCGCCGTACACGGGATGCTCCAGCCGGATCACCCGGACGCCGTCCTGGGCCATGCGATAGGTCAGATACGGGAGCACGGTCGCCTGCTCCAGGGACAACACGGTGATATCCTTGAGGCTGTCCATGTCACATCTCCACGAAGAATGGGGTTGAAACGAGAGGGTGCCGGGGGATACCGGGGTCACAGGGGATTGCGAGGCCCGGGACGTCCCCGGCTCATCTTCGTATACTGTATACAGCAGAAACCTGTCAAGACGTTTCGCCCTGACCCCGGCCTCCTCCCTTCTGGTAGGTCCTGACCGCCCGGTTGTGCTCGGACAAGGTGCGGGAGAAGTGGTGGGATCCGTCGTTCCGCGATACGAAGTAGAGGTAGTTCGACTCGGCCGGCTCGAGGACTGCACGAATCGCAGCCTCCCCCGGGTTTGCGATGGGGCCCGGGGGAAGCCCCCGCATTCGATAGGTATTGTAGGGCGTGGGGGTCCGGAGGTGGCTTCGGGTGAGGTTCCCGTCGAACCCGTCGATGCCGTAAATCACCGTGGGGTCGCTGTCGAGACGCATGCCCCGATTCAGGCGGTTCAGGAACACGGAGGCGATCAGGGCGCGCTCCTCCGGCCGCCCGGTCTCCTTTTCCACGATCGAGGCCAGGATGACCACCTCGCCGAGACCCAGGCCGGTCTCTGCGATCCGCGGCCTCAGCGGTTCCATCACCTCCCAGAACCGGCGGATCATGGTCTCCGCGATCCGGCGGCTGGACACCCCCCGGGCGAACTGGTAGGTGTCCGGGTAGAGGTATCCCTCCAGGGTCGGGCCGGGCAGGCCGTGCGCCGCCATGAATCCGCGGTCCCTGAAGAGGGCCATGAACTCCTCCCGCACGGCCAGTCCCTCCCGTTCCAGGACCGCGGCGATCTGCTCCGCCGTGTACCCCTCCGGGATGGTGACCGGATGGCTGATCACGGAGCCCCGCGTGAGCATGTCGAGAATCTGCAAGGGCGTCATGTGCGGTCCGAGGCGATACTCCCCCGCACGGATGCTTCTCCCGGCGTCCTGAATCCTCGCCCAGAGCCTGAAGAGGGTGCGGCTTGTGATCATACGCCGCCGCTCCAGCTCGGCGGCCACGTCCTTCAGCGTCCATCCGTCCTCCACCACGAAAACGCCGGGCCCGCCCTCGCGATCCGCAGGGCTTGTCAGATGATGGGCAAATCCCAGTGCCAGGAACACGGCGAGCAGGAAGACGAGCCCCGCCGCGGACAACAGGATCTTTCTGGAGGAAAAGGAAGCTTTCATGGGTTGACTCCGGGCCGGCGGCGCCGTCCGGCACGAAGTTTCATGGTATCGCCGACCGAGGCGTGAATCAAGAAGAACAGAGGGTCGGGTTTCGGGCAGGATATGACGCCGGCCCGCCCGGCCCCGCAGGTCATCTCACGCAGCATGTTTCACAGGTCGCATCGTCCTGCAGCAGATCGTCGATGAGCACGCAGTCGAGCCCGAAGGACTCGCCCACGCCCGGGCAGGTCACCTTGCCTTGGATCACGTTCGCCCCGAGGCGGATGCCCATGTTCTCCTGCATGGCGGCCCGCCAGCCCTTGTTGGCGATCTCCACGGCGTAGGGCAGGGTCGCGTTGGTCAGGGCCAGGGTCGAGGTCCGCGCCACGGCGCCGGGCATGTTCGCCACGCAGTAGTGAACCACCCCGTCGATCGTGTAGATGGGATCTTCGTGGGTGGTTGCGCGGGAGGTCTCGAAGCACCCGCCCTGGTCGATGGCCACGTCCACGAGCACCGACCCTTTCTTCATGGTCTTGAGCATCTCCCGGGTCACCAGCCTCGGAGCCTTGGCGCCCCGAATCAGCACGGCGCCGACGACCACCTCCGCCTTGGTCACGAGCTCCCGCACAAGCGGCGGACTGGACATAAGGGGAAAGCAATTGCTGGGCATCACGTCGCTCAGGTAGCGCAGCCGGTTCAGGTTCGTGTCCAGCAGGTACACCTTGGCGCCCAGGCCGCAGGCCATTTTGGCGGCGTTCGTTCCCACCACGCCGCCCCCGATGACCAGAACCGTTCCCGGGTCCACGCCGGGGACTCCGCCCAGGAGGACCCCGTGGCCTCCATGGGTCATCTCGAGGTACTTGGCCCCCTGCTGGATGGCCATTCTCCCGGCCACCTCGCTCATGGGCGTGAGCAGGGGCAGAGACCCGTCTTCGTCCTCGATGGTCTCATAGGCGATGTTGATCGATTTCCGCTCCATCAGGGCCCACGTGAGCTCTTCCGCCGCCGCGAGGTGGAGATAGGTGAAGACGATCTGATCCTCCCGGATCAACCCGTACTCCGACGGCTGCGGCTCCTTGACGTGCATGACCATTTCGGCCCGTTCATAGATCTCGGAGGGTGTGTCCACGATCTCCGCGCCGGCACTTTCATAGAGTTCGTCCCCGAAGCCGCTGCCCGCTCCGGCATCCTTTTCCACCAGTACGGTGTGGCCGTTCTCCCGCATGACCTCGACACCCGCCGGGGTCATGGACACGCGGTTTTCCGAGGCCTTGATCTCCTTCAGGATTCCAACGATCATGATCTCCTCCTTCTCGGCAAAGGGTTGATGCTCCAGCCCAACTGTTCCTGGTGTAGCAAGACGCCTGCCAAACCGGCCCTCCTCCGCGCCGGCCGCCCCATCCCCGGGGCCTGCCGGATGCGGGTCGCAAATCGTACCATATCTGACTGCCGGGGTCCCCTAACATCTGCAAGCTCCGGAACATTCGGGAAGCGGAAACCATCGATTACACGCGGTGCGATTCGTTTCCATTGTTGCCTCGGGGGTTGATCAGTTGATCAGTCGTTAAGCGGCAAAATCCTTTTCCGGATGGAAACCGCCTAGGACAGCAGCCAGTAGAGCCCCATCCCCAGCACGACGCTGCCCCCCAGAGAACGGGTCTTGAGGGCGAAGAGGAAGGTGGGAACCGCCACGTAAAGCTCCGGACGAAACAGGTCGAAATGCCGGGGCTCGCCCGAGGTCACCAGGGCGGGCAGAACGAGCGCGCTCAGGACGGCCGCGGGGATCAGGTCCAGCCAGTCGAGGACCCAGCCGGGAAGGCGCCGCCTGGAAAGCGCGAACAGAGGGACCCACCTCGGCAGGTAGGTCACCGCCCCCATGCCGAGAATGATCAGGATGTAGTCCGTTTCGGCGCTCATGGGTTTCGGGTTCCCTCTGACGCTCCACCCCTGCCCCCGGCCCTCCCCCGCAGGGCGAGGGTTCCGAAGGTGGCCGCCAGAACCGTGGAGAGGATGATGTAGGCGTTCCCGGGCAGGACCAGCGACAGGCCGACCGCCAGGGCACCCGAGATCGCGGCCGTGACCGCGTGGCGCCGGCCTCGGAGTTGAAACACCAGGAGGCAGAGGAACATGGCGATCAGGGCGTAATCGATGCCGAAGGCCCCTTGTGGGATAAAGCGGCCCGCCCAGGCCCCGGCCATGGTGCCGGTGACCCACACCGCACAGGCGCTCTGGTTGACGGCCAGGGCAGGTCTCCAGTGCCATCCGCCCCGGCTGAACCGCGCGTGATTGACGGCAAAGCTCTCGTCGGTGATCCCGTAAGCGAACAAGGCCAGCCACCCGTGCCCCACCTGATGAAGATGGGGCGCAAGGGCCGAGCTCATGAGGAGATGCCGCAGGTTCACCACGAAGGTCGTGGCCACCACCGCCGAGGCCCCGGCGCCTGCGGCGAGCATGGAGACGGCGATGAACTGGGCGCTGCCGGCGAAGACCAGGAGGGACATGAGCCCCACCTCGAAGGGACCGAGGCCGCCCTTCTGCGCCAGCACGCCGAAGGCGACCCCGATGGGCACATAGCCCAGGAAGATGGGCCACGCCGCTCCCGTTCCGGCTCGGAGGGCCCGGGGCCAGTCGTACCCGCGTGGGGCCTTGGATTCTTCCCGCCGCTTCATTCAAGTCCCTGAATCGGGCACCGCTCGCAGAGGGGCCGTTTCCGACAGTAGGTCTTGCCCGCCATGACGATCAGGGCGTGGAACTCCCGGAAAAGCGGCACGTCCTCCGGGAGCGCATCGGAGAATGTCGCCTGGATCTCATCGTAGGAGGCTCCCTCGTCCACCAGGTCGTGGCGGCTCAGGATTCGATGGGTGTAGGCGTCCACGACGAAGACGGGATGCCCAGCTGCGTAGAGAACGATGGAGTCCGCGGTCTCCGGACCGATGCCGCTCACCCCGAGCAGCGCGCTCCGCAGGGCCTCCGGATCCTCGACCAGCATGGACGGCACGTCGCCGCCGTAGCGCTCCACGATGAGTTCCACCAGGTTTTTCAACCGCTTGGCCTTGACGTTGTAATAGCCGGCGGGCCGGATCGCGAGGGCCAGGGCCTCGGTCCCGACGGCTCGAAGGCGGCCCACGTCCAGGAGGCCTTCCCGTTCGAGGTTGCTCAGGGCCTTCTCCACGTTGGACCAGCTCGTGTTCTGGGTCAGCACCGATCCCACCATCATCTCGAACGGGGTCTCTGCGGGCCACCATTCCTGCGGCCCGAAGTGGTCGAGCAGCCGACCATACATGGTCATCAGGCGTTCGCCCGTTGGTGAGCCGGACTTTTCGTTCATGAAACGTCTCTGCTTCCAGACCGAACGCTTCGGCCCCTCTGGCCGGCCCATCGGCCCATGGATGATGGTTCATCGCCCGTGGACAAACCGGCGTCCGGCAGGTAAGGAACGCCGGTCCACGAACACTGTCACCGACACCGACACGGGTCTCTCCTGTCTTGACAGGCCAGGGAAGATACCTTAGATTGACGCTTCGTGTCAACGAGGCACGAACGTTCAACCACCGGAGAGACGTCATGGCCGTACCCCGCAATCTGAAAAACACCCGCAACATCGGCATCATCGCACACATCGATGCGGGCAAGACCACCATCAGCGAGCGCATCCTGTTCTACACCGGGCGGGTGCACCGGATGGGAGAGGTCCACGACGGCGCCGCCACCATGGACTGGATGCTGGAGGAACGGGAACGGGGCATCACCATCACCTCCGCGGTGACCACCTGTCACTGGCGCAACCACACCATCAACCTGATCGACACGCCCGGGCACGTGGACTTCACCATCGAGGTGGAGCGGTCTCTCCGTGTCCTGGACGGGGCCATCGGCGTCTTCTGCGCCGTGGGCGGCGTGGAGCCCCAATCGGAAACGGTCTGGCACCAGGCGGACAGCTACCGGGTCCCCAAGCTCGCCTTCATCAACAAGATGGACCGGATCGGCGCGGACTTCAACCGGGCGGTGGAGATGATCCGGGACCGCCTGGGCGCCGCACCGCTCGTCCTCCAGATCCCCTGGGGGGCCGAGGACCGCTTCAACGGCGTGATCGACGTGCTTCGCATGAAGGCGATCCTCTGGGAGGAGGAGACCCTGGGGGCCGGGTTCCGGGAAGAGGAGATTCCCGGGGAGCTGAAGGACGAGGCGGCCATGTACCGCGAGGCCGCACTCGAGGCCCTGGCGGAAAAAGACGATCAGATCATGGACAAGTACCTGGGGGAAGAAGAGATCCCCCTCCAGGAGATCAAGGACGCGGTCCGCAGGCTCACCCTCAATCTGGAGCTCGTCCCGGTGCTCTGCGGAGCGGCGCTTCGGAACAAGGGCGTCCAGCCCCTCCTGGACAGCATCGTCGACTATCTTCCTTCCCCCATGGAAGTGCCTCCCATCGAGGGAAAGAGCACCGTCACCGGGAAGACCGAGACCCGTCCGGCCGACGTGAAGGGACCCTTCGCCGCCCTGGCCTTCAAGGTGAGCATGGATCAGGGCCGGCGGATGACCTACATCCGCATCTACTCAGGCCGCATCCGCGCCGGCGACGCGGTGTACAACCCCCGGCGGAACACCAAGGAAAAGGCCGCCCGAATCCTCAAGATGCACTCCAACAAGCGGGAACGGGTGGACGAGGCCTCGGCCGGGGAAATCGTGGCCGTCATGGGGCTCAAGCTCGCCGCGACCGGGGACACGCTCTGCAGCGAAGAACACCCCATCCTGCTCGAGCTGATGCAGTTCAACGAACCGGTCATCTCCATCGCCTTGGAGCCCAAGCGCGTCCAGGACCAGGAACGCCTCATGGATTCCCTGGACAAGCTCTCCGCCGAGGACCCCACCTTCAAGTTCAGGGTGGACGAGGAGACGGGACAGATCGTGGTCTCGGGCATGGGAGAGCTCCACCTCGAGATCATCACCGGGCGGCTCCGGCGGGAGTTCCACGTGGACACGAACCAGGGACGCCCCCAGGTGGTCCACCGGGAAACCATCCGCAAGGCGGTCGAGCACGAGGAGATCTTCGAAAAGGACCTGGGCGGCCAGCAGCACTACGCGGGCGTCCGAATCTCCTTAGCCCCCCGGCCCAGGGGGAGCGGCCTGCACTTCACCGACCGATGCGAAAACCCGGGCCTGAGCGAAACGTTCCTGGCGGCCATCCGCGAGGGCGTCGAGGAGGCCGCCACGAGCGGACCCATCATGGGATACCCCGTGATCGACGTGGAGATCTCTCTTCTGGACGTGCGCATCCACGACCTGAACTCCAGCGAGACGGCCTTTCGCGTCGCGGCCGGCATGGCCTTCCAGAAGGCGGCGGCACAGGCGGATCCCGTCCTTCTCGAACCCGTCATGAAGACCGAAATCCTGGTCCCGGAAGACTTCATGGGGGACGTCATCGGAGACCTGAACGCCCGGCAGGGCAAGGTGGAGGAAATCACCAGCCGGGGTCCGGTCCAGGTGATCGCCGCCCAGGTGCCTCTCTCCAGGATGTTCGGATACTCCACGGCCCTTCGCTCCGCCTCCCAGGGCCGGGGGACCTTCACCATGCAGTTCAGCCATTACGACAGCATGGAATAGACGGCTCCCCTCCCGGCGCCGGCACACGCTCCCTCCCGGCGGTTTCGGCCATGCACCTCGTTCCCCGCCTCTTCTCAAACTCAACGATGATGGAGCCGTAAAAAGCCCGGAGTCTCGAGATCCGCCCCGGAATTTCAATGGGTCAGTGCCCATATAAACGAACTTTGGGCATGGCTGCGTTTCCAATTCAGAAAGGAGGATTTTTTGTCAAAAAAGACCCTTTCTGGATGGAAACCCGGTTATATCCTTTCCCGCGGCGGATGAGCGGGTAAGGTCGGATGATCCTTTCATTTCGATATCTCGAAAGCGCCGGACATTTCATACAAAAAGCCAAAACCCGATTGACAAACCACCCCTTTTCGTATTTAAAATGTTCCGCTGCAACTCAAAGTCGGGTCACTCAAAACCATCATCAGGAGGTGCCAATGAAAGAGGAAAAGGGGTTTTACGAGAGGCTGGCGGAAAAAGGGGTCTCACGAAGAGACTTCATGAAGTACTGCGGCTTCTTGACCGCTACCATGGGGCTCTCTTCGTCATTCGTCCCCAAGGTCGCGGAAGTATTCGCCGCGCCGAAGCAGCGGCCCCCGGTTGTGTGGCTGCATTTTGGGGAATGCACCGGCTGCTCCGAAGCGACCCTCCGATCCATGTACCCCTGGATCGATCAACTCGTTCTCGAGATCCTGTCCATCGAGTATCATGAAACGATCATGGCTGCAGCCGGCCACCAGGCCGAGGACGTCCTTCGTTCCGCCGTCAAGAAACACGAGGGCAATTTCATCTGCGTGGTGGAAGGCGCCATCGCCACGAAGTACGACGGTGCGTACGGCAAGATCGGGGGACGCACGTTCCTCGAGATCGGCAAGGACGTCTGCTCCAAAGCCGCGGCGGTGGTCTGCATCGGAAACTGCGCCTGCTTCGGCGGCATCCAGGCGGCCGCACCCAACCCGGGCGGGTACAAGGGAGTGGGAGACGCTCTCGGGATCCAGACGGTGAACGTCTCCGGCTGCCCGCCCAACCCGATCAACTTTGTCGGTACGGTGGTCAACTATCTCCTGCTCGGAAAGCTTCCCGAGCTGGACTGGGCCAACCGTCCCCTTTTCGCCTACGGGAAGACCATCCACGATCAGTGCCCCAGGAGATCCCACTACGAGATGGACGAGTTCGTGGAGGAGTTCGGCTCCGAAGAAGCGGCCATGGGTTACTGCCTCTACAAGATGGGCTGCAAGGGGCCGAGCACTTACAACAACTGCCCCATCGTCAAGTTCAACGGCGGCACGAGCTGGCCGATCCAGGCCGGGCACCCGTGCATCGGGTGCAGTGAGCCCGGCTTCTGGGACGAGATGACGCCTTTTTTCGAGTCCCAATAGACTCGGGCGCCTGATCGAAGCATTCCCAACTTACATCCCCGAAAACGAGAGGAGACGATATGGCCAAGAGAATCACGATCGATCCGATTACCCGTATCGAAGGCCACCTTCGAATCGAGGTCGAGGTGGCCGGTGGGAAGGTGGTCAACGCCTGGAGCTCCGGGCAGATGTTCCGTGGCATTGAGATCATCCTGCAGGGCCGTGATCCTCGGGATGCTCCGCTGTTCGTGCAACGCTCCTGCGGAGTCTGAACGTACACACACTACTTGTCCTCGGTGAGGGCAATCGAAAACGCCGTCGGCGTCAAGATCCCGGCCAACGCCCGGATCATTCGAAACATGCTTCACGGAGCGCAGTTCCAGCACGACCACATCGTTCACTTTTACCATCTCCACGCCCTGGACTGGGTGGACGTTGTGAACGCCCTGAAGGCGGACCCCAAGAAGACGGCCGCCCTGTCCGACAATGTGAGCAACGCACCCTGGGGCGGAGCCAACTACTTCAAGAACGTCCAGCAGCGGATCAAGACCTTTGTGGACAGCGGCCAGCTGGGTCCGTTCACCAACGCGTACTGGGGCCACTCGGCTTACAAGCTGCCGCCGGAGGCCAACCTGATGGCCGCGGCGCACTACATCGAGGCTCTCCGGATGCAGGCCAAGGCCGCCAAGATGCATGCCGTCTTCGGCGCCAAGAACCCGCACCTCCAGAGCCTGGCCGTGGGCGGCGTGACCTGCGTCAAGGATTTGACCCCGGACAACATCGCGGAGTTCCTCTACCTGTGGAAGGAGACCCAGGACTTCGTCAAGAACGTCTACATCCCGGATCTCCTGGCCGTGGCCTCCTTTTACAAGGACTGGGGAGCCATCGGCGGAACCACAAACTTCCTGGCCTGGGGCGAACTGCCCGGGTCGGACCAGGAACCCGAGAGCCTGTTCATGCCCCGCGGCGTCATCATGAACCGCGACGTGGCCGGCGTGAAGATGGCCGAGCAGGAGCAGGTGACCGAGCACGTGGCTCACTCCTGGTACAAGGGCGAGGCAGCCAGGCATCCTCACAAGGGAGAAACCGCACCGCAGCACGGGGAGTACGACACGAGCGACCGCTACTCCTGGTTCAAGGCCCCGCGTTACGACGGGGAGGCCTGCGAGGTGGGACCGCTCGCGCGCGTGCTCGTGGCCTACGGCAAGGGCAAGCCCGAGGTCAAGGCCCTGGTGGACAGCACTCTCAAGAAGCTCGGCATTCCTGTGACGGCCCTCTTCTCCACACTGGGACGGACCGCCGCACGGGGGCTGGAGACCGTGGCCATCGGCGACGCCATGGAAGGCTGGGTGATGGAGCTGGTGGGCAACCTGAAGAACGGCAACACCCAGACCTACCAGTCCTGGGAGATGCCGGACAGCGCCATGGGCGTGGGTCTCAACGACGTGGCCCGCGGCTCCCTCGGCCACTGGATCGAGATCGAGAACAAGAAGATCAAGAACTACCAGTACGTGGTACCGTCCACGTGGAACCTGGGTCCCCGCTGCAGGGCGGGCAAGCTCGGACCCGTGGAGGAAGCCCTCATCGGGACCCCGATCGCGGATCCCAAGCGGCCTCTCGAGGTCCTGCGGACCGTCCACTCCTTCGATCCTTGCATCGCCTGCGGCGTGCACGTGATCGATCCGGATTCCAACGAAGTCTATAAGGTCCGGGCCATCTGATCCAGAGCATGACGAGGTCCCTCCCCGGTCTTCGGGGAGGGACCCTCCTTCTTCGCCTCCATGCCACGGAGCCGGAGCCATGAGCAGACCGCAGCAGCCCCCGTTCTCCCCGTCCTGGCTCCGCTTCATCGTTCGACATCCTTTCGCCGTTCTCCTCGTCACCGCATTGATCACCGCCGTTCTCGCCTGGCGCCTGCCTTCGATCCGGTTCGAGACCTCCCTCTACGACATGGCCATCGAGGACCTCCCCGAGACCCGGGCATACCAGGCATTCAAGGACCGGTTCGGGTCCGAGGAGATCATCCTGGTGGTGGTTCGGGCCGAGGACGTATTCGATCCGAAGACCTTCCGGGAGATGGAGGGCCTGGCCCGATCCGTCTCCGGCATTCCCGGCGTCCGCCGGGTCATCAGCCTTCCGGGCATCAAGAAGGAGATGGATTTGACCGGCGGCTGGGACGTCGATGCCTTTAAGCGGGCCATTCAGCCGGTCGAGCTCTTTACCCGAAACCTCGTTTCAGAGGACCACACCGCCACGGTCATCACACTCGTTCTGGAGGATGTGAACGAGAAAGGGGGCGTGGTCCGGGAGGTGGAAGGGCTGATCGAGGCCCGCCGCAACGGTCTCTCCCTCTACCAGATCGGCATGCCCCTGGTCTCCAGAGCCCTGGCCGAGTACACGGAAGCGGATTTCCTGCGGCTCCCGCCGGTGACCTTCCTGGTTATCGCCGTGATCCTCTTCCTCTTCTTCCGGAACCTCCGCGGTGTCCTCGTTCCCGCCGGGAGCGTGCTCCTGGCCCTCGCCTGGACCTTCGGCCTGATGGCGTGGACCGGGACCCCGCTGTCCATGCTCACCATGATCGTCCCCATCTTCATCATCGCCGTGGGGACCGCCTACTGCATGTATGTGCTCCCGGAGTATTTCGAAGCGCTGGGGGAGAACCCCTCTCCCGGGGGGGCGGTCGTCGCCTGCTTCGCACGCCTCTCCTTTCCCACGATCCTGGCCGTGACCACCACCACGGTGGGGCTGGGATCCCTCCTGCTGAACCGGATTCAGTCCATCCGGGAGTTCGCCCTGTTCGCCTGCTTCGGGATCTGGAGCATGCTCGCGATCATACTGGTGGTGCTTCCCGCCTTTCTCTCCCTCCTGCCCATGCCGAGGCGCTCAACCGTCCCGCCCGATGAAACCGGGCGGGGACTGCTGAGCCGCCTCCTCGACGCGGTGGTCCGCCTCAATCTCGAGCACCAGCGGTGGACCCTCGCCATGGTCTCCGTTCTTGCCCTGATCGGCCTGGCCGGGGTCTTTCAGATCGGAGTGGAAACCAATCCGGTGGGCTACTTCAAACCGCACACCGAGGTGACCCGCCGTTTCCACGACATCTACCGGGACATGGCCGGCAGCTTTCCGGTCAACATCGTGCTGGACAGCGGCGCCGCGGGCTACTTCGAAGACCC
>JAIPEI010000035.1 GCA_021737245.1 Deltaproteobacteria bacterium
GTCCCCGCCGTCCTTGACCACCACGGCCTCGGCGCCGTCCTCCCGGAGCCCCGTGCTCTCCAACGGAATGACCCGGCGGCCCTCCCTGGGGAGGGGGACGTCCAACTCCGATGGGCCTTTGCCTGTGTGGAGGTGTTCGAGGGCCCCCCCGGCGGCCGCTGTGGCCGCCGTTCCCGTTGTGAAGCCTTCTCTGAGACGGTTCCGCGCCATGGCGTGCTCAGGCCCCGATCTCCGATTTCAGCGCGAGCAGGGCCAGCTGATTGACCACGGCCGCAGCCAGCGGGGACCCTCCTTTTCGCCCCTGGATGGTGACGTAGGGAATGCGATCCTGGCCCGCCAAAAGTTCCTTGGACTCCGCCGCGTTCACAAATCCGACGGGCATGCCCACAATGAGCGCAGGCGCGCAGGCCCCTTCCCCGATGAGGCGGAGAAGCCTGAGCAGGGCGGTGGGGGCGTTCCCCACCACGTAAACGGCGCCGTCCAGCTGGGGGGCCGCATGATCGACGGCGGCGGAGGACCGGGTGATTCCCTCCCTTCGGGCCCGTTCGGCCACGCCGGATTCCCGGATGTAGCAGGCCTTGCGGCATCCCAGCCGCTCCAGGCGGGCCTGGGAGATGCCGGCCCTGGCCATCTCGGTGTCCGTGGCCACGAGGCACCCGTTTCTGAGCGCCTCGATCCCGGCCTGCACCGCCTCCGGGTGAAACCGGACGAGGTCGAGGAGCTGGAAGTCCGCCGAGGTGTGGATCATGCGGCGGACCACGAGCCACTCGGCTCCGTCAAACGGCCTGGACCGGCCCGTCTCCTCCTCGATGATGGCAAAGGATCTGGCTTCGATCTCTTCGGGGCCGCTCAGCTCGACGATACCGGTCATTTGGATGTCCTCGTGCACCGGCGCAGGGCGCCGGATCAGCAGGTTGCAGGAAACGGGTTCCACGGCGGGCTCAGCCGCGGGCTCCGGCACAGGCCTCCACGAACGCCCGGGCCGCGCCGGTGTTGGATCCCCAGTGCAGGTGGATGTAAGAGCCCAGCGCCCCTTCGGCCAGGAATCCTTCCCGGGTCGTCTCTTCCCGAGACCCCCGCCCGGTCACCGCGTAGATGCAGCGGGGTTCCTCCTCACCCGGCTTCATGCGGGAGTAGTGGAACTCGTGGCCTCTCGCACGGGTGCCGGCCGGTCCCAGGGGGCTGTCTTGGGTGGTCATGATCTCCCGGTAGCCCAGCGAACGGAGCCTGGGTTCCATGACGGCCTCGAAGGGGAACAGCCCGGTCATGCGATGGGTCCTGCCTTCGAGGTCCTGGATCGTGTTCATCAGGTACATGAATCCTCCGCACTCGGCATACACCGTCCCGCCTTCCCGGACAAAGGACCGAATGGCCCGCTTCATCCCCCGGTTCGCGGATAGGGTCTCGCAGTGGAGCTCCGGGTAGCCGCCGCCGAGGTAAAGCCCGCACACGCCGTCGGGCAGCTCCCGGTCTCGAATGGGCGAGAATGGAACGAGCTCGGCCCCCTCCGCCTCCAGGAGCCGCAGGTTCTCGGCGTAGTAGAAGCAGAACGCCTCGTCCCGGGCCAGCCCGATGCGCACGGTCTTCTCTCCGGGAGGCCGGGTGGCCGGAGGGGAGGCGCGAAACCGGGGGGCGTCGTCCAGCAGCCGGTCCAGGTCCAAACTCTTCTCCACCCAGCGGGCCAGCCGGTCCGCGCGTTCCGCGTCCAGAACGTGGTCCTCGGCTGTCACGAGCCCCAAATGTCTGGAGGGGATCTCGAGACCTTCCTCCCGCGGGAGGCACCCCAGGATGGGAAGATCAGGCACAGCCTTCATGGCCTCTTCGAGCATCCCGGCGTGGCTTCGGCTCCCGACCCGGTTGAACACGACGCCTGCCAGGGTCAGGTCCGGATCGAACCGGGCGAACCCGAGGGCTACGGCCGCCGCCGAGCGGGCCATGGACCGGGCGTCCACCACGAGCAGGACCGGTACCCCCAAATCCTTGGCCATGCGCGCCGTGGACCCCTTCTCATCCCCGCCTGAGACCCCGTCGAACAGCCCCATCACCCCCTCGACCACTCCGACGTCCGCATCTTGCAGCCCCCGGAGGAACAGGTCCCGGTTGGCGTCGCGGGTCATCATCCAACCGTCCAGGTTGTGCGATTCCCGGCCCGTGACGGCCCGGTGATGCCCCGGGTCGATGAAGTCGGGTCCCACCTTGAAGCCCTGGACGGTGAGGCCTCTGCGGCTCAGGGCCGCCATGAGCCCGATCGCAACCGTGGTCTTTCCCGAGCCGCTGTGGGTCCCGGCCACGGCCAGCACGGGAATGTCCCCGGGAAGGCCCCCGGATTCCCGCAGGCGTGGTTCCTTGTGGTTGGGTGTCATGGCTTCTTTGACAAATCCAGGCGATTCGTTCGTTTCCACCCGGCTTTCCGGGGTCTCGTCAGGACATCAGGCTCAGGATGCGGTCCACGTCGCAGCACCTCTCGAAGTGCTCGGCCAGCCGGTCATACTGGTGAAACCGGGCCAGCCGTCCCTTTCTCGAGGCACGTTCCCTCAGCCCTTTTTCCCGGCGCATGGTGTTCAGCAACTCCCCGCGAAAACCCGGCGCGTCCAGGACCCCGTGGACGTAACTGCCCAGGACGCGCCCGTCGTCCAGGACCAGTCCGTCGTCCCACGACACGGCGGATCCCGGCCGGTGGACGCGCAGCAGGGGCCGGGCCCCGGGACCCGCAGGTTCGGTTCGGCCCATGTGGATCTCGTAGCCTGTCACCCGCTTCCGGTTCATCAGGCATGTCCCGGTCACCCGCTGGACCACCTTGTCCTCGGCCAGCACCGTCTCCGCGGGAAGAAGTCCGAGCGCCTCGACCCGGGGACGATCGGACTCCACGCCGAAGGGATCGTGGATCAGGCGGCCGAGGAGCTGGTAGCCCCCGCAGATTCCGAGCACCCGCTTTCCCCGGTTCGCGAACCGCCTCACAGCCCGTCTCCAGCCGGACCGGGCCAGCCAGGCCGCGTCCTCCATGACATTCTTGGCGCCGGGCAGGATCAGGAGGTCGTACCCGTCGTCGAGCTCGTCCGGCCGGAACAGGTAGTTGAGGACCACGCCCGGCTCCCGGGCCAGGGTTTCGAGGTCCGTGAAGTTGGAGATGGAGGGGAGCCGCAGCACCCCGATGTTCAGGGTGTCCTGCCTGAGCGGGTGAAGGACCCTCCGGTCTTCCTGGACCGCGACCGAGTCCTCCGGGTCGATGGCGATGTCGTGGTAATAAGGCACCAGTCCCAGGACCGGCTTCCCGCTTTTTTTCTCGATGTAGGCCATACCCGAGTCGAAGAGGCGGGGATCCCCCCGGAACTTGTTGATCAGAAAGCCCGCCGTGAGCTCCCGCTCCTTCCGGGTCATCAGGTGATGGCTGCCCAGGAGCTGGGCGAAGATGCCTCCGCGGTCGATGTCGCCCACGAGAAGGCAGGAAGCGCCGACGGCCCTCGCCATGGGAAAGTTGACCAGATCCCGGTCCTTGAGATTCATCTCGCAGCAGCTCCCCGCGCCCTCCATCACAATGGCGTCATAGGATTGGGACAGCCGGTGAAAGGATTCCAGGACAACCTTTCGAAGCTTCGATTTGCCGGCGTGGTACTCGGCCGCCTCCATCTGACCGTACACCCGGCCCTGGAGGATGACCTGGGAACCCCTGTCCGAGGAAGGCTTGAGAAGAACCGGGTTCATGTGCACGGACGGGGGCAGGCCCGACGCCTCGGCCTGGGCCACCTGGGCCCGGCCGATCTCGCCTCCTTCAATGGTCACGAAGGAGTTGTTCGACATGTTCTGGGCCTTGAAGGGAGCGACCCGGACCCCCCGGTTGCGCAGGATCCGGCAGAGAGCCGTCGCCACGATGGACTTGCCCACGTCGCTTCCCGTTCCCAGGATCATGATGGATTTGGCCGCAGGCATGGGGGAGAACCTTCGTTTTCAGCAGGGTGATGTTTCGTGTCTTCGCGCCGCTCGGGATGCCCGGAGGCGCGGTTTCGTTCAACAGGGATGAATACCCCCGATGGTGCGAGTTGTAAAGAACGGGAATCAGCCTTTCACAGGTCTCGACAAAACTCAAGCCGCAGTTCTGCGGGAAGGATCCGGGGATACTGCGGGTTCCGTTCTAGGGAGTGCGGCGGGTAGACGGGGGTTCCTCCGGAGATTCGTGCCACCAGCGGTCGTTGCGGGAGACCGGATCGTAAGCCTTCCACGTGCCCCGGACCAGAACACGGGGCGAACGCTCCACCTCGTCCGGGTCGCAGCGCAGGAGCCGGTCGAACGTCATCCACCAGCCCTTCACGAGACCGTGCTTGCCGAACGCCTCCCGGCTGTAAGCGGAGCAGGAGGGATGCATGGGGCAGGTGCCGCTCCGGACCGAGGAGAGGTGGTTCAGCCCC
This sequence comes from Deltaproteobacteria bacterium, assembly GCA_021737245.1. Lineage (GTDB taxonomy): Bacteria > Desulfobacterota > DSM-4660 > Desulfatiglandales > HGW-15 > JAIPEI01. The sequence continues at coordinate 4,404 of JAIPEI010000035.1, forward strand.
TTGTCGTAAAAAGACAGGAGGGCGCGCGCCGGCGCTGGGGGCTGTTCCTTCCCGGGCGCTCCAGTGGATGCGCAGCCGGCCAAAACGCCGGCGATACTCAAAAAGATCAGGGCCCTGCATATCCGCGTCCATGGGAGTTGGAAGCGTAAAGCGGGTTCAACGGAGGCCGGTGAACGGGTTTCGCGGCAAAACGTGGTCACGCCTCAGCCTCTCCGGACGCGAAACGCGTCCACAGCGGCCACCACCAGGTACAGTCCCCCGGCCAGCACGATCGTGGTGGCGCCCGACGGGAGGTCGGGCCCGTAGCTCAGCGCAAGCCCCGACAGGGTGAACAAGGCGGTGAACGCCGCCGAAAGGACCATGGTCAGCCACAGCCGGTTCGAGAAATGGCTGGCCACGGCCACCGGCAGGGTAAGCAGGGCGATCACCATGACCACGCCCACCACCGTCACCAGCAGCACCACGGTGAGTGCGGTCAGGCAGAGCAGAAGAAGGTAGTAGAGCTCGACGCGCACCCCTCGGACCCGCGCGAACTCCTCGTCGAAGCAGACGGCGAGAAGCTTGTTGTAGAAGAGCAGTGAAAAGAGGATGACCACGATGTCGAGCCCCAGGATCAGGTAGAGGTCGTCGGAGGACACCATGAGGATGTTTCCGAACAGGTAGCTCATGAGATCTTCATTGTAGCCGGGCGTCCGGGAGATGAACAGGATTCCCACGGCCATTCCGATCGCCCATACCGCGCCGATCACCGTGTCCTCCCGCTGCCGCGCATAGAGGCTCACCAACCCGATGATCAGGGCGGACACCAGGGAAGCGATAACGGCCCCATACAAGGGATGGAGCCACGGCCAGTTGTACACGACCTGGCAGAAACGGGCGGCCCCCAGCCCGGCGAGCACACTGTGGGCGATGGCGCCGCCGATGTAGGTGATCCGCCTCGTGACCACATAGGTCCCGATGACGCCGCACGGTATGGCGGCCAGCATGCCGGTGATCACGGCGTATTGAAGGAACACGTGGCGTTGAAGATCCGCTAGGAAGTCCGCCAAGAATGCCCCTCCTCGCTGCATCGATGGTCGTGCCTCACCATCTGGACGTTGCCTCCGTAAAGCTCGTGGATCATCTCGCCGGTAATGGAGCTCGTGGGGTGTACAGCCAGGCGCCGGTTGACGCACACCACGCTCCGGACGTAGCACGAGACGAAGCCCAGGTCGTGGGTCACGAGCATGATGGTCATATGCCGGTTCAGCTCGTTCAGGATCTCGAACAGTTCGGTCTCAATGGCCGCGTCTACATTGGCGGTCGGCTCGTCCAGCAGGAGCAGGTCCGGGTCCGAGGCCAGGGCCCGGGCGAGGAGGACCCGCTGGCGCTGCCCGCCGGAGAGCTGGCTGAAGGGCCGGCTCGCGAGGGGTTCCATCTCCATGCGGCGCAAAGCCTGTCCGGCCGCCTCCCGGTCGGCACGGCCGTAGAATCCCAGGCCGCTTCCGTGCCCGAGGCGCCCCATGAGCACCACGTCCAGCACGCTTACCGGGAAGAGGTAGTCGAAGGTGGTCTGCTGGGACATGTAGCCGATGCGGGGCCGGGCCTTGGCGGGAGACAGCCCGAACACGCGGACGGAACCTTGCGCCGGCCTGAGAAGCCCCAGGATGAGCTTGAGCAGGGTGGTCTTGCCTCCGGCGTTCGGACCCACCACGGACACGAAGTCTCCCTCCTCCACGGTCAGGTTGACGTCCTCGAGCACGGGAAGGCCGTTGTAGGAGAAGCTCACATCCTGAAGACGAATGACCGGATCGGGCATGCCGCTTCCTTTCGTTCAGTCCGGCGCGGCGGGGAGGCGCCGGCGGCGTTCAGGGTGAGGTAAGCCCTTCTCGAACGGCTTCCGCCATTCGGCGAAGGTTGTCGAGGTAGTCACGGGCCAGCGGATCCAGGGGAATCACGGTTCCCGAGATGGCTTCGGCGATGGTGCCGGCGGACTTCTTCGAGTACTGGGGCTGGACGAAGATGATGCGGATCTCCTCCTCCCGGGCCATGTCGATCAGGTCTGCGAGGCGCTTGGGACCCGGGGCTTTGCCCTCCGTCTCCACGGCGATCTGCTCGAGCCCGTAGGCGTCGCAGAAGTACCCGAAGGCGGGGTGAAAGACCAGAATCTTCCGGGATCGAAGCGGGGCCAGCACATTCCGGAGGCGCTCATCCAGCGCGTCCAGGTCGCGGTGAAACGCGCGGAGATTGTCCTCGAAGGCGCCGGAGAGCCCGGGCGCGAGATCGGACAGAGCATCGCATATGGTGCGGGCCTGGGTCTTGACCCGCATGGGATCGAGCCAGATGTGGGGGTCCGGGACCTGGCGTTCTCCCTCCCCCCGGAAGAAACGGAGCTTTACGCCCCGGCGGGTGTCCACGATGCGCAGCCCGGGCAGGATCCGGGCGATCTTCTCCACGAAGGCGTTCTCGAAGGGGGTCCCTATGCGAAAGTAGACATCGGCCTTTTCCAGGGCGGCGATCTCCCGCGGGGTGGGCTCGTAGGTGGCCGGGGACTGGCCGGGGCCCACCAGCACGTCCACCTGCACGTGGTCGCCGCCGATCCGCTCCACGAAGTACGCCTGCGGAAGGATGCTCACGAAGGCTCTGACGGACGCCGCGCCGCACGGGACGGCGGACAGGAGCCCGCCCAGGATCAGGACAAGGGAAAGCAGGAGGAATCGCTCGAGGCGTACGTCCATGGCCCGGTCTCCAAAGGGAATGAGGCTGAACATCCCTTCATTATTGCCGGGCCCGGGGGCTCCGTCAAGGGGTTCCGAGGATCGGCGTGAACCGTCCGCCGTCCGCTCCGGCCCCGGTGACTTTTCCCGCCGTGGTCCGCGCTCACTCCTCGTCCGGGTAGCGCTGGGCGATGGACTTGAGCATGTCGAGGCAGCCGAAAAAGGCCTCCACGACCTCGGGATCGAAGTGGCTCCCGGAGCTCTGATGCATCTCCTCGAGGATCCTGCCCTCGTCCCAGGGCTCCTTGTAGGACCGCCTGGAGCAGAGCGCATCGTACACGTCGGCCACCGCCACGATGCGGCCGAAAAGGGGAATCTCTTCATCCCGCTTGGGGCGCGGGTACCCGTCGGTGTCCGCATATCCCGGGAGGGGGGCCTCGGTGAACGGGTTGATGTACCCCGGGTACCCGGTGCCGTTCCACTTCTCGTGGTGGTTGAGGGCCACCTCTGCGGCGATCTCGTCGAAGTCGGAGTTGATGTCCTTGAAGAGGCGGGCGCCGAGGTAGGTGTGGCTCTTTATGATCTCATACTCGTCCATGTTGAGGCGCGCGGGCTTCTTGAGGATCAGGTCGCTGATCGCCACCTTGCCCACGTCGTGGAGCATGGCGGCCATGCGCAGGGTGTCTTTCTGGAGGGTCACCTCCTCCGGGGACAGCCCCCGGCGCCTGGACCACTCCTCGTAGATCTCCACCGAGTAGGCCCCGACGCGGTTGACGTGCGCCCCGGTCTCCTTGGGATCGCGGAGCTCGGCCATGCTGATCATGCGGAGGATGATGTCCCGGGTCATGCGGGCGCGTTCCACGGCCAGGGCCGCGCTGGTGGCGAAATGCCGGATCAGGCCCTTGTCCGACGAGGCGAAGGGAACCGGACTTCCATCGTCGTCCCGGGCGTTGATCACCTGCATGACGCCGAGAACATCTCCCCGCTGATTGGTCATGGGCACGGTGAGCATGGACCGCGTTCGATAGTCGGAGAGCTCGTCGAAGGAGGAGTCGAATGCATAGGGGGTGGCGTCGTCCAGCGTGTAGACGTCGGAAATGCCGACCGTCTCGTTGTGGTTGGCCACGTACCCCGCAATGGAGTCGTCGTTGACCGGGATGGTGAAGGTGTTGTAGATCAGCTTCTTTCCGGTGCCGAGCCGCTCCCGGAGCGTGTCGTTCTGCGTGTAGCTGAACTCGAGGGTGTCCCGGTCCTTGAGGAGATAGATGGAACCGGCGTCGGCATTGAACACCTTGCGGACGCTCGTCAGGATGCGTTCCAGGAGGAGGTCGATGTCCTTTACTTCGTTGATGTCAAGGACGATCTGGGTGATCAGCTGCAGCTTTTCCTGTTCATTCAGCATGGGAGCTCCGGGCGTCAAGGTGCTTCGGAAAGCCGGTTCAGATCCCGTCGGACGGCCTCGGCCTTTTTCATGCCGGCGAGCCAGTCTTCGGGAATCGCGTCCATCCCCAGGTGGGCGCCGAGGATCATCCCGACGATCAGGTTCCTTCCCGCGCTGTCCCCTCCGGCCATGACGGACTGGATCAGGGCCTCCTTCAAGTCGTTCTCATAGCGTGAGATAATGTGAATGATGGAAGGGAAGGCGTGCTCGGTGTGGCAGGTCTGGCCGAAACGCCGGATGGTTTCCACGCTGTCCGTGCGCCGGGAATCCAGTCCTTCGCGAACCCATTGGGAAATGGGGGTGTCCACGAAGGCCGGTGCGTTGGTTTCCACGGCCGCCCTGGGGGAGGCGCCCTCGAGGACGGAGAGCGCCGTGTAAGCGAAAAAGAGTGCGCTCTGAATGACGATAAAGTTGTTGTGCGTCATGCGGGTCTGGGCGCGCACCGCTTCTGCGAGCGCCTCCCGATCGTCGGCGTAGCGGAGGACGAGGGGAGCGATGCGCGCTCCGCCCGCCAGGTCGTCGGAGAAGGACCCGGCCTCCTCGGGACCTGAGCCGTTCCGGGCGTTGCGCAGGGTGGCCCGGGTGGCCTGATCGATGTACCCGTCGTAAGACGCGAACAACTCCTGCCACCGGTTCCAGAAATCGTCCAGGTGAAACCCCCCCCGTTGGGCCACCGATTCCAGCAGGACAAAAGTCTGATCGCCGTAATGGGTGAACTCGCCGGCTTTCCTGTTTGCGTGGAACGAGGAGGGCGGCGGATCGACAAGGGATTCCACCCGGCCGAAGGTCTCCTCGATTCGCTCTGTGTCGTAGATCCAGTGGGCCCCCAGTGCGTGTGCATCTCCGGCAAAGGAGGCCAGGACCGCGGCTCTGGCGTTCGTGTTCAATGAGCGCTCCTTTTCTTTCTTCACACCCGTTGTGATGACAGGCATTCTGTAACCATTCCAGCCTCTAGCACAAAACCGGGAGGTGAACAACCCGAAAGCCGGGGACGGAGGTCTCCGCTCTCCCGGGCGGCCCGGGTTCCTTCTCGGGGCGCCGGTTCGAACCAGCCGGGGGGCGCCTTTCCCTCACGGAGTTCGACGGGACATCCTGCCTGCTCACGGATTGCCTTTCGTGTCCTGCGCGATCAAGAAAATGTCATTATTCCCGGTGAGTTGGGTCTGCGAGAAGACAATCATTCGCCTTGACGAAACCATGGCGGCCTGATAGAACCTCCGCATGAATATTCTGGATGTCGTCATCGTGGTGGTAATGGTCTTCCTGATCGTCCGGGGGACCATGAGGGGGTTCGTGGGGGAGGTGGCCTCGCTTGCCGGCATCATACTCGGGATCTGGCTCGGCGTTCGGTACATGACGCAGGTCACGACGCTGTTGAAGCCTCACCTGCCCTCCTTCTCGTTTCTGCCGGTCGTGAGCTTCGCCTTGATATTCCTCGGCGTCCTGGTCGCCTGCAACCTGCTGGGGTGGGGGCTTCGGGTGCTGTTCAGGAAAACGGCGCTCGGCTGGCTCGACCGGACCCTCGGCGCCGGGCTGGCCGTGGTCAAGGGAGTGGTGATCGCCTACCTGGGCATCGTCATCATCACGGTGTATCTTCTGCCGAGCACCCCGATCATTGCCAAGTCCCGGCTGGCCCCCGTGGTGACGGCCTCCTTTCAGGTGCTGAAAAGGACGGTTTCGCCGGATCGCCTCAAAGACTGGAAAAGCCGTTTCCTGGGCCCGCCGGAGAAGAAGGAGTTGAAAACGGAAGGAAAGCGGGCAGCTGATGGATGACCGTAGACTGGCGCAAGCGGTGAAGCGGTTGGCGGATTTGGTCTCCCGTCTGCGTGGGCCGGGCGGGTGCCCATGGGACGCGCAGCAGACCGAGGAATCCATTCGCATGTATCTCCTCGAAGAGGCCTACGAGGTGCTGGATGCGGTGGAGCGTGGATCGTCCGAGGAGCTCTGCGGCGAGCTGGGCGACCTGCTTTTTCAGATCCTTTTTCTCGCCCGCCTTTCCGAGGAAAAGGGCGCCTTCGACCTGGTGGACGTGATGGACCGAATCACCGGGAAGATGATCCGCCGGCATCCCCATGTGTTCGGCTCGGCGTCCCTGGACACCCCCGACGAGGTGGCGGAGAGCTGGGCGAGGATCAAGCGTGAGGAAAAGGGCGAGGAGGAGGCGGGAGCAGGCCTGGGCGATATTCCCGACGGGCTGCCCGCGCTCCTGCGGGCCCACCGGCTCATCCAGCGTGCCGCGGCGGCGGAAGGCGCGGGGGTTCCCCGGGAGGGACGGCGGGACATCGAACAGGGTTTCGAGCGCCTGAAAAGTGCGCTGGAGAGGGAGGATCGGGACGGCTTGGAGGAAAGGATCGGGGAGATGCTTTTCTCCCTGGCCGGCCTCGCCGGTCGATGCGGCTTGAACGCCGAGGACGTTCTGCGGAAGGCCAACAGGCGGTTCGCTGAGCGGGCGGGTTCCTGATCCGCGATCGCGGGCGAACCGGACACGGGCCGGGATCGACCTCGTTCGGGACGGGGCGTTTCGAAGGGCCGTGCCCGGTACGGTTTCGGGTGGCGCAAAGGACGAGGTGACGGGATGGGCCGCACCAGAAAAGGCGGGCGGATCGCCGCCCTGCGCCGGTGGGTGCTGAAAGTACTGGTTTCCGCGGTTCTTCTGGCCGCCGGCCTGACCGTGATGGAGGTCGTCCTGCTGCGGTACATTGATCCGCCCTGCACCACGAGCATGGCCTGGCGGCGCGTCAGGGGCCTGCTGTCCTCCCGGGGCTACAATCGACTCCTTTACGAGTGGCGGGACCTTGAAGCCATTTCCCCCCACCTGCGCAAGGCGGTGCTGGCGGGGGAGGACCAGAGGTTCCCGTCCCATCACGGCTTCGATTTCGTGGAGCTCGGGAACGCGGTCCGGCAGGCCGTACGGGCGGGTCAGGTGCGGGGGGCGAGCACGATCACCATGCAGGCCGCCAGGACCTTGTTTCTCTGGCCGGATCGCACCCTGCTGCGCAAGGGCCTCGAGGCATACTACACGGTCCTGATGGAGCTTTTCTGGGACAAGCGCCGGATCCTGGAGGTCTACCTGAACACCGTGGACTGGGGATCCGGGATCATGGGAGCCGAGGCGGCCTCGAGGAGATATTTCGGGATCGGGTGTCATGGGGTGACGCCGTCCCAGGCCGCGCTTCTGGCTGCGATCCTGCCCAACCCGCACCGGTGGTCGCCCGTTCGTCCGGGGCGCCGGGTGCTCGAGCGACAGAGGCGCATTCTGAGGGATATGCCGCACATGCCCGATGTCTGAGGGATGCGGCCGAAACGGGAATCAACAGCCGATATGTTTCAGCGATTCATCCAGAGACTGCAGGGCATCAGCCTGAAGTGGAAGCTTCTCATCCCCTTCCTGTTCTTCGCCTTCACCGGAACCAGCACGCTGACCGTGATCGGGCTCACCAGCCAGCAGCGCCTCATCAAGCAGGAGGAGCGGAAGATGCTGCTCCTCCACTACCAGATCTTTCTCAACGAGCTGGAGCGCAAGGGGGAGCAGGCCATCGCCCTGGCCTCGGTGGTGGCCGAGGACAAGGAGGTCCAGCAGTTGCTTGCGGAGCGGGACCGCAGCGGCCTGTACCAGCACATCATCCACACCTACGTCCGCCTCAAGCTCGATTACGACATCTCCCAGTTCCATTTCCACGTGCCGCCGGGCGTGTCGTTCCTGCGGCTCCATGAACCGACCCTTTACGGCGATGTGCTCTACCCGTACCGGGGGACCATACGCGAGGCCCTCGAGAAACGGGGTGCCGTGTGGGGGCTCGAGATGGGGGAGACCGGCTTCGGGATACGGGGGGTGGTCCCCGTGTTCCTGGGGCCGAGCATCGTGGGGACCGTGGAGATCGGCCACTCGTTCGGCCGGACGTTTCTCCTGGGGCTCCACCAGCGCTGGGGAATCGACCTCGCCCTCTATGTGCCCGGCGGTGATCATGCCTTCGAGTCCATGGCTTCGGCGACCGGGGAGGAATCCGGCCGGATTTTTTCGGAACCCGCCCGGGCCGTGGGCGAGCAGGATGAGCCCCTGATCCTGGTGGCGCCCCCGGGGCTTCCGGATCGGGCCATTCTCCAGAGCCCGGTCCGCGACTATGAGGGAAACCTGGCCGCCGTGCTGGAGGTCAGCGCGGACCGCTCCAGCATCCGGCACCGGCTCGCCCGTACACGCAACCTGATGATCGCGGTGGGGGCGCTCGGCATCACCATCTCCTTCCTGCTGACCTACCTGGTGGCGATCCTGTTCATACGGCCCATCAAAGCCATCGTTCGGGGGGCCCAGGAGATCGCGGAGGAAAGGAGGGAGAGCTACCTGGAGCCGGGGTTCGGAGACGAGATCGGGACCCTGAAGAAAGCGCTGAATCGTATGCTGGCGGCGCTCATGGAGCGGCGGGTGCAGCTCGAGGAGTATGCGAAGAACCTCGAGAAGCGCGTCCAGGAGCGGACGGCCGATCTCGTGGCCTCGGAGGAGAAGTTCCGCACCCTGGTGGAAAACGTTCCTCTCATCGTCTACCGGCTTCTGGAGGACGGAACCACGGAGTTCATCAACACCTACCTCACGGAGAGCCTGGGGTACGACATTGATGAGGCGGTCGGGGACAAGGACTTCTGGTTCGAGAAGATCCTGGGCCGGGATCAGGAGGCCTACCGGGAACTCTTCGAGACCTGCTTCCAGAAAGGAAAGGAGTTCAGGATCGAGCGGGTGGTCCGGGACAAGGACGGCCGTCCCCTCGTGTTCCTGGACCACGCCATCCCGGCTGCAGACGAAGAAGGAGAGGTTCACTGGATCGACGGCATCATGATGGACATCACCGGCTTGAAGCAGCTCCAGGAGCGATCGCTTCGGACCGAAGAGATCCGTCTCCTCAGCGAGATCTCCGCCCGCATGGCCCACGAGATTCGAAATCCCCTGTCCACGGCCGGCGGTTTTGCCAGGCGGCTGCGGGATGCGCTGCCCGAGGACGATCGCAACCGCCGCACCGCCGAGATCATCGTTCAGGAGGTGGCCAGGATGGAGACCTTCCTGGAAATCCTTCTCTCCTCCATCCGCCGCGTGGACCTCCACATCACCGAGGTCGACCTGAACGGGATCCTGCGGTTCTGGGCGGGCAGGATGGAGCATCTGGCCGGTTCCAAAAACGTACGGATCCGGAAGGACCTGGACGACCGGCTGCCCGCGATTCACGGGGACGAGGACCGGTTGAACCAGGCCCTGGAAAGCCTGATCAAGCACGCCATCGTTTCCATGCCGCCGGGAGATACCCTGGAGGTGGGGAGCCGGGCGGAAGGGGATCACGTCATCCTGTGGTTGACCTTCCATGGAGATCGCGTCTCCGACGATGACCTGGAGCAGTTCTTCTTCCCCCACCTGGAACAGAATCCCGAGGAGAGCGTCCTGGACCTGCCTTTGTCCAAGATCATCATTCACCGGCATGGGGGGCGCGTGGAGGTGTCCCGGGACCAGGACCTGTTGGTCACGGAAATCGAGCTGCCCCTGCGACCCGTGGCGGAGTTTCTCGAGTAGGGCTTCACCCCGGCTTGGCTCAAGGAGTCGTCTGTGTCATGTTGCGGACCTGTTTGCTGAACGGATTCATCGGGCTTCATACCCTCGTTTTCTGCGCCCTGGCTCTGCCCCTGGCGCTGTTCGACCGGAACGGCCGTTTGATCCACCGGTGGATCGCGGTCCCCTGGGCCGGGATCATCGTCCGGGTCTGCGGCGTACGGGTGGACGTCCTGGGGCGGGAGAACATCGATGCCGCCAAGCCCAGGATCTACCTGACGAATCACCAGAGCTTCTTCGATATCTTTGTGCTTCTCGCCCGTCTTCCCGTGGAGTTCAAGTTCGTCCTGAAGCAGGAGCTGATGCGGATCCCGGTCCTTGGCTTTACCATGAGGCGGGCCCGGTACATCGCCATCGACCGGGAGAATCCGCGCAAGGCCGTCCAGAGCATGAACGAGGCGGCCGAGCGGATCAAGGCGGGCGTCTCCGTCGTGGTGTTTCCCGAGGGCACGAGGAGCGAAGACGGGCGCCTCCAGTCGTTCAAGCGGGGCGGCTTCCTCCTCGCGCTCAAGTCCGGATGCGAGCTGGTGCCCGTGACCATTCAGGGAAGCAGCCGGGTTGCGCCCAAAGGAAGCCTGCGCATTCGACCGGGCGGGATCACCATGACCATCGGGGAGGCCTTTCCCCTGGAGGGATACAACAAAAGAAACGTGGACCGCCTCATGGAGCGGATTCACAAGGCCATGCGTCTGCAGATGGGAGAGCAGGAATGACACGACACGCCGGCAGGTGGAATGCCCGCGCCCTGGGGTGGCTCCTCTGGATCCTCGTCCTGGTCCCGGTTTGCCCGAAGGAGGCGGAGGGGTATGTGATCCCTCCGGAGCAGCTGCTGGAGTTCATGGCGGAGAACGTGGCGGGGTACGACACTCTGGGATTGAGCTGGGAGCACCGGTCGGGCGCGTTGGAGGCCGGAGAGGAGCCGGCCATCGTGAACCTGTGGTATCGCTCTCCTGAGGATGTCCGGGTCGAAATCCGGAACGGACGGTACGACCCGAACCCGGGGGCGCCCGGTGCGGGCTTGCTCGAGCTCTTCTGCGGAAACCGGCACCGGATCGAGCGGTTCCTCGCACGGCACGGCCTCGACCTTCAAACATCCGCCTACACGAGGCTGGACGGGACCGTGGCCTACCGGATCGGACGGAACGGACCCGCGGCTCCCGTTCTTCTACTGGAGAAGTCCCGCTTCATTCCGCTTCTCTTCCGATATGAACCGGATGACGGGCGGGTGGGAGAGACCACGGAGATCCTCTTCCGGGAGTACAGCCGGGCCGGCGATGGGTGGTTCCCCCACGAGATCCTGTACCGGGCGGCGAGCGGTGTAACCGGTGTCTACAAGGTCCTGGATCTCAAAAAGAACGAGCCCCTCCCGGCCGGCTTTTCGTCCTCGGCGCGGCCGGCGACCGGCGAGGAGGAACGGCTGGAGCGGGTGATCCGGGCGTTCGAAGAGAAGTACGGAGACTGATGGCGCCCACCCGAGCCCATGCCGGCCGTCCGGTCAGCCTCCGGGTGGCTGTCGCCCTTCCGGTGAAGGAGACGTTCTCCTATGCGGTCCCCGACGCCCACGCGGGCCGCGATCTCGTGGGGCGTCGCGTCACGGTCCCTTTCGGACGCCGCAAGGCGACCGGATATGTTCTCGGGGTGGAAACGCGGGACCCGGAGCAGCCCCTTCGTTCCGTCCTGGAGGTCCAGGACGAATCCGCCCTGTTTCATGCAAGCGTCGTCCCTTTCCTGGAGTGGGCGGCCTCCTACTACCTGCACCCCATCGGTCTCCTGATCCATGCCGTTCTTCCCGGGGGGACCCGCACGGGTTCTTTTCTTTCGGCCCGGTTGAGCGGGCGGGGCCTGGACATGCTGGACCGGCTTCCCGCCTTGTCGACCGAGCACCGCATGCTGGAGTGGATCCGGACCCACCCCGGCAAACGCGTTCCCTTCCCTCACAGGGACGTCCGCCTCCTGGAGCAGAGAGGGCTGGTCTTCCTGGAGCGTTGCCGGCCG
>JAIPEI010000036.1 GCA_021737245.1 Deltaproteobacteria bacterium
ACCACCGATTCGACCCCCTCCCGCTCCGCAGCCCGGAACAGCTTGTTTGCAAGGGTGTCGACCACGGCCTCCTGAAACGACGCGGCGATGTCTTCCACCCGAACCCGGGCGCGTTCCTCGGGATGCTGTCTCCAACTCTCTACGAAGAGCCCGACGGCCGTTTTGAGCCCACTGAAGCTGAAGTCCAGGGAGTCGCGCCCCATCATGGCTCGGGGAAATGCGATCCCATCCCCGCTTCCCGTTGCGGCCAGCTTCTCGATGATCACGCCTCCCGGGTACCCCAGGCCCAGGAGCTTGGCGACCTTGTCAAAGGCCTCTCCCGCCGCGTCGTCGAGCGTCTGTCCCAGAGTGCGGTACTCGCCCGGCCCCGCCACGCGGTAGAGGCTCGTGTGCCCGCCCGAGACGGTCAGCGCCACAAAAGGGAAAGGTGGAAACTCGTCCTCCAGCAGGATGGAGAGGAGGTGCCCTTCCAGATGGTTCACGCCCACGAGGGGAAGACCCCGCACCCAGGCGAGCCCCCGGGCATAGTGGAGCCCGACCAGGAGCGAGCCGATGAGTCCGGGCCCCACGGTGACGGCGACGGCGTCGAGACGGTCCGCATCCACGCCCGCATCGTCCAGGGCCTTGCCCACCACCGGCACGATGTTGCGAATGTGCTCGCGGGAGGCCAGCTCCGGCACCACGCCCCCATATGGGTGGTGCAGACGGATCTGTGAGTCGACCACGCTGGAGAGGATGCCGTTTTGACCGGAAACCACTGCCGCGGAGGTGTCATCACAGGAGGTGTCTATGCCCAGTACAATCATTTAACGCTTCAGCTTCTTCTTGAGCCTGCTCCACGTTCCCTCTTCCAGCACCTCGAGCAGGATGACCGAAATATTGTCTCCCCCGCCTCCCCGATTCGCCTCGTCGATCAGGATGTCGGCCTTGCGTTCGAGGGAGGTGGAAAAATCGTCGAGCACCATCCCGATGGCCCGCTCGGTCATGTAGTTCGTCAAGCCGTCGGAGCACATCAGGACGAGGTCTCCGGTTTCCGGCCGGATGGACGTGATGTAGACATCCACCTTCCTGTCCTGGCCCATGACGCGTGTGAGAAGGTTTTTCATCCCGGGGTGCGTCGACCCCATGGCATCGGTCAGCCCCATGGCCCGCTGCTCCGCTTCGACCGAGTGCTCCTGGGAGACCTGGACCAGGCTTCCCCGGTCGAAGAGGTAGGTCCGGCTGTCACCCACGTTCGCCGCCCAGATGCGATCGTCCTCCACCAGAAGGGCCGACAGGGTGGATCCCATCCTGTGGTACTCGGGCTTTTTCTGGGCCTCGTGGATGACGATGTTCGTAAGAGAGATGGCGTTGATCAAATGCTTCGCCAGGTCCGAGACGTCCTTGTCGACGGGCTCGAGAAAAGAAGGGGACTTGTTTCGCTTCACCTTCAGCCAGTAGTCGGCCATGGTCTCGACGACCATCCGGCTCGCCACGTCTCCGGCCTTGTGTCCGCCCATTCCGTCGGCGACGACGTACAGACCGAGGTCCGGCTCCACGAGGAGGTTGTCCTCGTTGATCTTGCGCTTGCGCCCGATGTGGGTCTTGCCGGCGGCCTGTACGTTCATTGCGTCTTGCCCGGGCCCCTCAGGAGGAACCGCTCTTCTTTCCGGCCTGGATCTCCATCATCCTGGCCGCCACCTTCTTCAGGTGGTCCGCCATCTGCCCGGCTCTCTGGTATCTTCTGTCGACGTCCTTCTCCAGCGCCTTGTCGATGATCTTTTCAACCACGGGAGGAATCCGCGGATTGATCGAACGGGACGAGGGATGAGGCTCCCGGGCGATCTGGTACATGAGCGAGGTCATATCGTCGCCGCGGAAGGGCTTCCGCCCGGTCAGCATCTCGAAGAGGACGACGCCGAGGGAAAAGATGTCGGAGCGTCCGTCGACCTTCTTGCCGGCCACCTGTTCCGGCGACATGTAGGAGGGGGTTCCCAGAACGACCCCGGTCTTGGTCTTCGAAGAGGAGGTGATTCGGGCGATCCCGAAATCCGTGACCTTGACCGTGCCCGCGCTCTGGAGCCGCATGATGTTGGCCGGCTTGATGTCGCGGTGGACGATGCCTTTTTCATGGGCGTAGCCCAGGGCGTCGGCCACCTGGGCGACGATGGAGAGCACCTGGGCCGTGGGAAGCGGCTTGCCCTGTTTGATGATGCTCTCCAGGTCCTCTCCTTCGAGAAACTCCATGGCGATGTAGGCCAGGTCGTGCTCCTCGCCGGCGTCGTAGATGGTGACGATGTGCGGGTGCGTGAGCAGGCCGGCGGACTCGGCCTCACGGAAGAACCGCTCTTTCATCTCGTCCACCATCTCGTCGTCGAAGTCGGAGATGCGCACCGTTTTTATGGCCACGGTCCGGCGGATCTTGGGGTCCTCCCCCTTGTAGACGACGCCCATGGCCCCCCGGCCCAGCTCCCCTGTCACCTCGTAGCGGCCCAGCGTAGGCCGGGTGCCCGTGTCGGAGAGAGTGGCCCCGATGTCGCCGGGATTTCCCGCCCCTCCGGCGCCGAAGATCATGGTGGCTTCGGCGCCCTTGAGCCGGGGAATTCGTTCGTCCAGGTCCTTGAAGTTCCTGCCGTCCTCCACGATCAGCTTGTAGGTGGCCAGTGCCTTGGAAAACTGGCGCTTGCGCTCGAAGTCCAGCCCCAGGTTGTACAGGAGATCGCGTGCGCCTTCCTCCTCCAGCGGGATCTTCCGAAACTTCTCCAGTGCCAGATCCAGCATACCCTGCTGCTGAAAGGAGAGACCGAGCATCTTGTTGGTTTCCACGGAGTCGGCCTCCACCTTTTCCTTGGTTCGCTCGGCGATGAAGAACCGCTTGGAGATGACCAGGAGGTGGCCCACGGCCAGAAGCAAGAGGGCCGGCGTGATGCGAAGCCAGAGATCCTGGGCATAGAAGAGCACAACCCCGACTCCCGTGTACCCTGCAAAGAGGGCGAGGGTGGTGAGCGCGCCCATGCCGGCCCGAAGCTTCGGGAGAACGGCTGTGAGGAAGAGCCCGAACAGGAGAAGCACCCCGAACTCGACCAAGCCGATCCAGCCGGGGCGGGAAAAGAACCGGTTGTTCAGGATGTTGGCGACGGAGTTGGCCACCACCTCCACGCCGGGAAGCTGCCCGGAAACGGGGGTCACGAACCGGTCCGCGACACCGGTGGCGGTCGGGCCGATGATCACGATCTTGTCCCGGAAAAGCGGGGTTCGGATCTCGTTACGGTACACCTTGCTGAAGGGGGTGCGGTGGAATACCTGATCGGGTCCTTCGTTCCAGCTGATCAGGGTCGCCATCTGGTGATCCCGCACCGGGACGAGTGTGGCGGTCGAAGGGCTCGTCTGAATTCGAATGCCCTGCCCGAGCTCGACTACGACGTCCTCCGGGGAGAGCCCCTTGAACGTCTTGACGATAGCCATGGGAAAGGAAGGGAAAAAGGTCTTCTTCAGGTAGCCGATCACATGGACCTGGTCCCTGATGGATCCGTCCGGATCGGGGAACAGGTTGAGGTGGCCGATGCCCGCGGCCGCTTCGGCGAAGGCGGGAAGCAGCGGCTTGACCTTGTCGAGCCAGATCATGCTCGACATGGCCCAGGGGTCGTTCATGCCGCGGATGTTCCGGTATGCATAGCGGGCCATGAAGTCCGGCGCCTCGTTGTTCCGTCCCGTGCTCAGGGTGTCGAAGTAGACGGGAAGGACCACGTTTCCGGCTCCGGCCATCGCCTCGTAGAGCTTTCGGTCGTTGTCCAGAGCGTCTTCGGCGTCCGAGAGCTCCCGGTAGAACTCCAGTCCGGCACCCTGCTGGGCCAGACCGTGGGCCTCGTACTTCCGGCGGAGCTCCTTGACCGCCTGCAGCCCCTCGCTCGTCTCGGGCTCGGGGAAGAGGATGTTCATGGCGATCACACGGGCGCCGGCCGTGGAGAGGTTCCGGACGCCCTGGGCGAGGATGTCCCGGGGCCAGGGAAAGCGGCCGAGCTCGGACAGGTCGTCGTCGGTGATGGCCACGATCTCGATGTCCGGGTTCCGTTCCGCCGGGGCCGCGAGCCTGGCCCGGAAATCGAAGGTCTTCCGCTCGACGGCGTCCGTGAAGTCCAGGATGCCGGTCACCGTGATGAACGCGAAAAACGCCGTGACCGCCACACCGACCATCCAGTCGGGCAGGCTGCGCTCGAATCTCATGAGTCCCCCGTTCTATCGAGGAGGTCATGCCCCGGCTGACGATGAAACGGGGCCCTGGTGCAGGAGTTCACGGTACTGCGATGTGCGGCTTTATCCGCTTCAGCAGCCCGCGCCCGATGCCGTGTACCTTCAGGAGATCTTCCCCTCGTTTGAATCCCTTCGCTCTCTGCCTGTGTTCGACCATGGCCAGGGCCAGCGATGGACCCACGCCTGGCAGTGCCGTGAGATCCTCGCGGGATGCGCGGTTTACGGATACGGGGATCCCGAGCGTCATGCACTGAAACCCATCCATACGTTCGATGCGGCAGAGCGCGATTCCCCGGCTCTCCCGGGAAAAGATCGCTTTCGAGCCGGAAGAGAGAACGCCCCTTTCCGGGACATCCCGCCCCTCGAGAGCCGACCCGCAACCGGCCCGCGCGGCAAGATCCCGGAGCGTGACCGTGTTTTCAGGGAAGGCGTAGACACCCGGCCGGGAAACGTCGCCCGCCGCTTCCACGAAATGCGTCTCCCCGGAGGACGGCTGCCGGTCGGCCGGACCTCGATCCGTCGAGCCCGCAAGCCCGAGCCCCAGCAGCACCAGGAGCAGGGCGAGGCTCGCGCCGACCCGGTCATCCCTCATCCGTGTCATCGTTCTCCAGCCCGAAGGCCTTGTGCAGCACGCGGACGGCCAGCTCCGTGTATTTTTCCTCGATGACGCACGACACCTTGATCTCGGATGTGCTGATCATCATCACATTGATGTTTTCGTTGGCGAGCGTTTCGAACATCTTCATGGCCACGCCTGCGTGGGTGCGCATGCCCACGCCGATCACGGAGACCTTGGCGATGTCCTCGTCCCCCAGGACCTTTTCGGCCCGGATCTCTTCGGCCACCCTGCTCACGAGCTTCATGGTCTTGAGAAAGTCCGGCTTGGGAACCGTGAAGGTGAGGTCGGTGATGCCGTCCTCGCTCGTGTTCTGAACGATCATGTCCACGATGATGCCCGACTCGAATACGGGCTGAAAGATGCTGGCCGCGACGCCCGGCTGATCCGGCACCTTCTTGATCGTCACGCGGGCCTCGTTCTTGTTGTACGCAACGCCGGAGACCAGCACCTTCTCCATGTCCTTTGTTTCGGCAACGACCATGGTTCCCCTCTCCTTGCTGAATGTGGATCGGACGTGGATGGGGACGTTGAACTTCTTGGCGAACTCGACGGCCCTGATCTCCAGGACCTTGGCCCCCAGGCTGGCCATCTCAAGCATTTCTTCGTAGGAGACGGCCTCCATCTTTCTGGCCTTGGGGCAGATGCCGGGATCCGTCGTGTAAACCCCGTCCACGTCGGTGAAGATTTCGCAGACGTCGGCCTCCAGGGCGGCGGCCAGCGCCACGGCCGTGGTGTCCGATCCGCCGCGACCCAGGGTGGTGATGTTTCCCGCACCATCCAGACCTTGAAAACCGGCTACTGCGAGGATTCTGTTTTTTTCCAACTCCTCCCGGACCCGGCGTGTGTCAATCGCCTGGATGTGGGCCTTGCCGTACAGTCGATCCGTTTGAATGGCCGCCTGGAAGGCGAGCAGGGACAGGGCGTCGTATCCGAGCGACTTGACGGCCATGGCGAACAGGGCCACGGTGATCTGCTCCCCTGTGGCCATGAGCACATCCAGCTCCCTGGCGTCGGGCTCGTCCGTCATCTGATACGCCAGCCGGATCAGGTTGTCGGTCTGACCGGCCATGGCGGACAGAACCACGACCATTCGGTTCCCCTCCCGATAGGACTCCAGCACCCGCTCGGCCACTTTCCGAATTTGCTCGATGCTCCCGACGGAGGTGCCGCCGTACTTCTGCACAATCAATGCCATACCGCTCCTCGTTCGCGTTCTCCTGTGTTGAAGGGTCGAAAGGGGGAGGCGCGTCCACCCTCGCCGTGTCAGCGGGAGGGCGTCTCGTTGGGGGAGCCCTGCACACGAAGCAGGGCATCGATCAACTCGCCGGCCCTCGGATTCTCCCCGGACAGGGCGATCGTCCGCTGCTCCGGACCCGATATGACGACGGTCACCAGGAGTGCACGGGCCGGAACCAGTCCCGGGCAGTGATCGGCCCACTCCACCAGGGCGACGCCGTCTGTGTGGAGGTACTCCTCGAGACCTGCGGAGAGGGCTTCATCCAGCCCCGCCATACGGTAGAGGTCCATGTGGAAAAAGGTGACCCGCCCAGGGTACTCGTTGACCAGGGCAAAGGAAGGGCTCGTGATCACCGTCTCCTCGGGGACCCCCAACCCGATGCCGACCCCCTTGGCAAACCAGGTTTTCCCGCTCCCCAACGGGCCCGTGACGCCCACCACGTCACCTGGGTTCAGAAGCCGGCCCAGCCGCCGTCCGAGCTCCACGGTCTCCCGGGGCGAGGCGGTCGAGTATGTTACTTTCTTGTTACCCAAAGGACAATCCCTTACGTATCACCTCCGGCGGGTTCCGCTTTTTCCAGCGGGATCCCCCGCCTCCAGGACCACCATGGCGGTTGCATAGTCCCGCTCGTCCGACAGGCTCACGTGCATGCTCGTGATTCCGCGATCGCAGCAGATATCGCGGCATTTTCCGCAAACCCGCATGCCGGGCCGCCCCCCGGCGTGGTGAAAGATTTCGATGTCACGCCAACGCACCCCCTGCCGCATGCCCAGCCCGATGGCCTTGGAGAACGCCTCTTTGGCGGCGAAACGCAGGGCAAACGCCGATGCCGGCCGGGCCCGGGAAAGGCAGAGGGCCCGCTCCGCCGGCGTGTAGACCCGGTCGAGAAAGCGGTCCCCCCACCTGTCCAGGACGTCTTCCATTCGGGGGACGTGCACGAGATCCACACCGATTCCATAGATCATGTCAGGCCGCCGGAGATCTTGCGGGTCCGCTCCGCCCTAGAAGTCCCTCACCAGATCGATCATCTCTCGAACGGCCCTCTCCATCCCCACGAGGACGGCGCGTGAGACGATGCTGTGGCCGATGCTGTACTCTTCGATTCGGGCTAGAGAGCGGAACCGCTTGATGTTGATGTAGTCCAGGCCGTGCCCGGCGCTGACGCCGAGGTCCATGCCGGACGCGGACTCGACGGCGCGTGCGATCCGCCCGAATCGTTCCTCGGCCTCCTTGTCGGACCTCGCCTCTGCATAATGTCCCGTGTGGATCTCCACGATGTCGCCCCCGGCGCTGCAGGCGGCCTCGATCTGGGACGGTTCCGGGTCGACGAAGAAGCTCACCCGGATCCCTTTTTCCCGGACCCTTTCCACCACCTTTCGGTATCGATCGGGGTCGGCCAGGACGTCCAGCCCACCCTCGGTGGTGAGCTCCTGCCGGCGCTCCGGCACCAGAGTGATGAGGTCGGGTTGGAGTTCACGGGCGATCTCGATCATCTCCTCCACGGCGGCCATCTCCATGTTCAAACGGGTCTTGACCGTTTGACGGAGCAGCCGGAGATCCCTGTCATGAATGTGTCGCCTGTCCTCGCGAAGGTGACAGATGATCCCCTCCGCTCCGGCGAGCTCGGCGATTCCGGCGGCCAGCACAGGGTCGGGCTGGTCGATGCCGCGGGCCTCCCGGATCGTGGCGACGTGGTCCACGTTGACTGCCAGGCGTGCCATGTACGCTTCCTCTCTGTGATATGTTACAGCGATAGCGTTCGAGACTTTCGTACTCATACTCGGGCTTTTTCTCGCGCGGCAAAAGATCTCGAGTACGAGTACGAGTACCGCCCCTCCGGGGCTGAGTACGAGTATGAGTAAACCGCTCCGGACCCGACTACCGTTATCCCCCGCTGAAAATGGTTGGTTCGGTGTGAAAAGGTCCGTGCGGGTGACCGAGCGCGAAGCCGCGCCTCCCGCAGGGGTCCCCGCTCGGGGTCCGGTCGCGTCGGGGGCCCGCAGACGAGATGCCGGTCGTTCCTCAGGTCCCGGGATCGACCCTTGCCAGAAGCCTTTCCTGGGCCTCCTCCATGCGGGCGGCTTCCTCTTCGGATGTCTCGTGATCGTACCCGATCAGGTGAAGGAGGCCGTGGATCAGCAGCCGGAAAACGGTCAGGGGCAGGGGCTCTTCGCAGGCATCGGCCTCGCGCCGGGCCGTGTCCAGGGAAATCACAATGTCCCCCAGCATGCCGGCGTTCGATTCCGACATGGGGAAGGCCAGGACGTTCGTGGGGCCTTCCTTTCCTCTGTAGCGGTTGTTCAGCTCCGCAATGTGCTCATCGTCGGTGAGGAGAATGCTGAGCTCACCCTCAAGACAACCCAAGTCGTCTAAGACTTTTGTCATTTCGCGGCGTATCGTCTGCCTTGCGAGCCCCGGTATCCTCTTCCGGCCGCTGATCTGGATATCCATTTCTCCCCTTCTTCTCCGGCCTCGATTCCCCCGCCTCCGGGTACTTGATCCTCTGGTGGAAGATGCCCGCGAGGGTCTTGTTGAAGTTCTTGGCGATTTCGTGGAGATCCTTCAGGGTGAGCTCGCACTCGTCCAGCTGGCCGTCGGAAAAGGCCTTGTTGATCATCTTGTGGACCGTCCCCTGGATCCTGGACGGCGTGGGCTCGCTCAGGGACCGCGAGGCCGCTTCCACCATGTCGGCCAGCATCACCAGCCCCGCCTCCTTGGTCTGCGGTTTGGGCCCCGGATAGCGGAAGTCCTCTTCCTTGACGTGGGAGTACTTTCCCGCGCGGGTCTCCGCCCGCTCCCGGGCCTTCTGATAGAAGTAGGTGATCAAACTGGTTCCGTGATGCTGCTGGATGGTGTCGATGATCTCGCTTCCCAGCCCGTGCTTCCTGGCCAGCTCTACGCCGTCTTTGACGTGGGCGGTGAGGACGAGGCCGCTCATGGAGGGGGCCAGCTTCTCGTGCTTGTTTTCCCCCCCCTGCTGGTTCTCGATGAAGTAGAGGGGTTTTTTCATCTTGCCGATGTCGTGGTAGTAGGCGCAGACCTTGGCGAGGAGCGGGTTGGCGTTCACGGCCTGGGCCGTGGCCTCGACCAGATTGCTGATGATGACGCTGTGGTGGTAGGTCCCCGGAGCCTGTACCAGGAGCTTCCGGAGAAGCGGCTGATCCAGGCTGGCAAGCTCGAGAAGCTTGATGTCCGTGGTGAACCCGAAGGACATCTCGATGAGGGGAAGGAAGCCCGTGGCGATGATCGCGGCGAGGATGCCTCCCGCGAAACCCGCGCTCACGGCGATCAGGGCCTCGAAGGAGTACAGGGTGCCGTAGATCATTTCAATGCACAGGGCCAGAAGCACGTTGATGAGGCTGACCTTGAGCCCCGCCTTGATCAGGGTTCCCCGTTCGGTGCAGCGGCGGACGCCGTAAGCTGCGACGAGACTGCCCAGGAAGAAGTAGACGAACAGGGCGACCTGCCCGCCGCAGACCAGGGAGGCGAGCACGGCGATGATCAGCGAAAAGCTCGTGGCGACGGCCAGGCCCTGGAAGATGGAGAGAAGCATCCCCGCGCAGGCCACCGGCATGGCGTAGATCAGGCTCCTGGGGCTCATGAAGGTGAACCCCCGCGCCACCTCGTCCGCCACGAACCGGTATGCCCAGGCGAATACGAAGAGCCCGATCAGGGTGACAGCGTTGAACACCAGGTCCCGTCTGTCCTCGCGAAGGACCTTGAGCCCTCGAAACCCCACCAGGTACATGACGGTGAAGAACAGCCCGATCAGAACGGTCATGGCGGGAATTCGGCCCAGCATGTCCAGGCGATCCCGGGAACGGAACTCGCCGGCGAGCTTTTCCAAATGCTCCGGGCCGATGCGCTCGCCTTCACGCACGAGCATCTCACCCTTCTTGATCTTGAAGTAGGTGGGCTTGACGCCGCTCCGGGCGGCTTCCTTTCGGAGCTCGGTTTCCCGCTGGTTGAAGGTGACGTTCGGCTGAAGCAGGGCCGTGGCCAGCTCCACCGCCACGGCTGCAGCGGCGGGATTCCCAAGCTGCTTTGCAATGTCATCCGCCTGGCCTTCCACGTAAGCCGCGGCGCTCCCCATGTCGTAAAACCGATCCAGGTTTTCGACCCGGGTTTCCTGCCGGGTGTAAAGGTCGTGCAGGATGATCCCGCCCTTTTCGGCCTGGGACAGCAGACGGTCGCCGTTCGCCACGATCCCCTTTCCCAGGATGCGTCCCAGGAGGGGAACAACGGCCTGCTCCACCCCTGTCGAGAATCGGTTTTCCCTGAGGCGTTCGAAAAGCGTTTCATCCGGGGTAAGATCCAGGATGCCGAAAAAACGGTCCCGGATCGGGGCTGTCTCTTCGGGACCGGACTGCGCTTCGATTCCAGCCTCCGGACCGGGGAGCTCCTGACTTTCCGGCGGGAAGACCTCCTCGTAGGGCCTTCGCGCGAAGGCGAACGCTTCCCTTACACGGGAGAGAAG
Organism: Deltaproteobacteria bacterium; assembly: GCA_021737245.1. Lineage (GTDB taxonomy): Bacteria > Desulfobacterota > DSM-4660 > Desulfatiglandales > HGW-15 > JAIPEI01. The sequence goes on from JAIPEI010000036.1 coordinate 10,564, forward strand.
GTCGGACAGGGTGCGATCGAAGTCGTAGACCGCGAGGGCCTGCTTGGCCGCTTCGCCCCGGTTCCGTTCGGTCTGCTCCCTGTTTTCGATCAGAAAGTCGTGGCTCGCCTTGATCCCGGTCTCGGCCACGTCTCCGATCTGGTAGTCTGGCCCCTGGGTCAGGATGTTGGGAAAGAGAAGCACCGCGAACAGAGTGCTCAGCAGCACGAGACAGCCCCAGAGAAGACGCTCGTGGGTCAACCAGGGAAGGGGCGCGGCTGGCTTCTTCCGGGCGGCGTCCCTCTCCCCCTTTCCGGAGGAGGGCCTGGGGCCGTTCCCGGCCTTCCTGTCCGCCTTGACGCCGGGCCTCGCCGCAGCTCCGTCCCCTCGGTTGAGGGGTCTGAGTTTTTCCTTGTCGTTCATCGGGATTGTATCCGTTCTGGATCGTTTCGGCCTGAACGCGGGTCCGTGTCCGGTCGGGGTTTGGGTTTGGACCGCTCCTGCTCCGCCTTTTCGTACGCCTCGATGATTTCCTGTACCAGAGGATGGCGGATGACGTCCTCCCGGCCGAAGTAGAGAAAACCGATGCCTTCGATCCCTCTCAGGATTTTCCCCGCCTCGATCAAGCCGGAGGTGGTTCCGTTTGGAAGATCGGTCTGGGTGACGTCACCCGTGATGACGGCCTTGGAGCTGAAACCGAGCCGGGTCAGAAACATCTTCATCTGATCGGTTGTGGCGTTCTGTGCCTCGTCGAGAATCACAAAGGAATCGTTGAGGGTTCGACCTCTCATGAATGCGAGCGGGGCTACCTCGATTACCCCTCTCTGGATCATCCTGGAGGCGTCCTCGAATTCCATCATGTCATGCAGGGCGTCGTACAGGGGCCTGAGGTACGGGTTCACCTTCTCGTAGAGATCGCCCGGTAAAAACCCCAGGTGCTCTCCGGCCTCCACGGCCGGCCTGGCCAGAACCACTCGTTTGATCTCCTTCCGCGCCAGGGCGGAAACGGCCATGGCCATGGCCAGGTAGGTCTTTCCGGTTCCCGCCGGTCCGACGCCGAACACAATATCGTATCTTCGAATGCTGTCAATATAATCTTTCTGATTGACGGTCTTGGGCGCGATCACCTTTTTGCTCGAGGTGATGTACACGCGGTCCATGAAGATCTGCTTCAGATCCGCGGACCGGTCTCCGCTCAGGATGCGGGTGGCGTACTCCACGTCACTGTCGTAGATCGGGTAGTTGTGTTGAATCAGCTCGTACAGCTGGAGGAGGATCTTGGCGCCCAGCTCGATTTCCCAATCCCTTCCTTGAAGAATAAACTCGTTGCCTCGCACATTCACTGTAAGACCGACTTTGTCTTCCAGCTTTTTGAGGTTGCTGTTGTGTTCACCACAGAGCGAGCGTACAAGCTTCGGATCCTCGAAGCTCAACTTTTTGCTTTCAATTCCGCTTTTCATGTTTTTTTTATTTACCAATCAATTTCCTCTCATGAGCAGGAAGACCTCCATTTTACCCCGATCTTTCGGCCCTGAATGAGAAAAGCCCCGGGAATGCCTCCCTCTGTCTGCGTTCTCAGGAAGGAAGGCGCTGGGGCCTCTTGGATCAGTCTCCGTGGAATTGGGCGAGTACACGGCGCTCCCGGGGGCGATTATCGAAGTCCGGGAGCACGATCTGCTGCCAACTGCCGAGGGCGAGCATACCATCGATCACGGGAACATGCAATGAGGGCCCGATCAGCGCAGCACGCACGTGGCCGTATCCGTTGCCGTTCCCCCACCGGGCGTCGTGAGCACAGGGGATGGTCTCGGGTGTGATGTCGATCAGGTCGGTTCGAGCCGTGGTGGAGAACCGAAGCTCACGGGTTTCAACGGGCATGATGGCTGTTCCTCCGAAAAAAAACAGGGATGTCGTGCTCCCAGGCGGCTTCTAACACACGCATGAAGGGGGATCAAGGGGGTGGTATCGGTGTCGGTGAAGGGCAGGAGTGCGGTCTCGTTCGTGGCGGAGCTCGACGTCCACTGCTCTGGTGTTTACAGGAGCGCCTTCAGGGCCTGCTCGATCCGGGGCCGGGGCACGGCCCCCACAATCCGGTCGACCTCCCGGCCTCCCTTGAAGAGGAGCATCGTGGGAATACTTTGAACCCCGAACCGCGAGGAGGTGGAAGGGTTCTCGTCTACGTTCAGCTTGGCGACCATCAACCGGCCCGCATAGTCGAGCGCCAGCTCGTCCAGGACGGGCGCCACGGTTCGACAGGGTCCGCACCAGGGCGCCCAGCAGTCCACGAGCACGGGAACCGGCGATGAAATCACATCCTGCTGGAAGGTTCCGTCGGTCACCTCCAGCGGGCCCGGCGCCTGCAAGGGGGCCTTGCAGCGTCCGCAGACGGGTCTGTGCTCCATTCGATCCCGGGGGACCCGGTTTCGCGTGCCGCAGGACGGGCAACGAAGAATCAGCTCATTCTCCTTCATGGTCGCTCCGGTACAGGTCTCCCTTCTCAGGTCATGTCTCCGAAAATGAAGTAGTAGGCGCCGCCGTTGACGTCGACTGTGAGGCTGCCGCCCCGCGTCTCGGCGTAAACCACCCAGCCGGGCTTCTCCTCGCTGCAGCACTCCACCTGTGGGGAGAAGGCCCCGGTCGCGCGGTCATACCAGCCGAGCAGCATGGGGTCGGTCATCCGCTTTCGGGCCTCTTCCACGGCCCTCTCCCTGGCGCCTTCCATCCCGGCCCCTTGTTCTGCGTCGACCGCCACCGGGTTGGGCAGCATGTCGCGGGTCAACTCTGCACAGCTCACCATGATATCCTCCTGCTCGTTGTGCTTCACGCACGATTCGCCTTCAGGGTGATTCCGCATGCACGTGCTGCGGCGATCCTCGCAGTATAATAACCACGATTGACGGATTCGCAAGAACCGGCTCACCCGCCACTGGAAACGCTATAACCCATTGAAATTCCGAGCTCGGATCTCGAAGCTTCGGGCTTTTTACGGCTCCATCGTGATTGACTGCAATGCAGTAAGGGGGCGGCTCCGGCCCGAATGATCCGGAGACGCCGTCACGCAACCGGCAAGCCGGGTGGGGGGGCGCCGGATCCCCGGCGGATCGCCCGGCTGCTTGCTATTTGGCCCCGTTCGAGGTAGCTTGCATCCAGAAAGGGTCTTTTTTGCCAATCTCATCGTCGATCGGCGAGGTGCCTTGTGGGCGTACTCCAGTACGCCTCCGCGTCACCTCTTGATCTTCTTGATCTTGACAAAAAATCCTCCTTTCTGAATTGGAAACGCAGCAATGCCCGAAGTTCGCTTATATGGGCATGAGGTAGGGTTTATCCCGGACTGCAACCCGGAAAAAGAAGGAGGAACCCATGACGTCGAACGCGCCCACACGCGAGGAGGCCTTTCAGCTCCTCGAGGAGTTCAACAGCAACGAGAGCCTCATCAAGCACGCCCTGGCCGTCGAGGCTGTGATGCGCTACATGGCCCGCAAACGGGGCGAGGACGAGGAAGAGTGGGGGGTCATCGGCCTGATTCACGATCTGGATTACGAAAGGTTTCCGGACCGGCACTGCACCAAGACCGAGGAGATCCTCCACGATCGGGGGTGGCCCGAGGACTACATCCGCGCGGTGGTGAGCCACGGTTGGGGGATCTGCTCCGACGTCAAACCGGAGACGGATCTGGAGAAAACCCTTTACGCGATCGACGAGCTTACGGGCCTCGTGGTGACCACCGCCCTGGTCCGCCCCTCCAGGAGCGTCATGGACCTGAAGGCCAAGTCGGTAAAGAAGAAGTGGAAGGACAAGCGCTTCGCCGCGGGCGTGGATCGGTCCATCATCGAGCGGGGCGCGGAGATGCTCGGCGTGGAGCTGGGGGAGCTCATCACGGACACGATCGCGGGCATGCGCGAGGTCGCCCCGGAGATCGGTCTCGAGGGTGAACCCGCTTAGCCGTCCGGGTCGTCCGCCTCCATGGGTGTGAAAATCCCGGTCCCCCGGAGATCATCTGTATGAAAAGACGGTTCGATTGGATCCTGGTCGCCTGTTTTCTGATCGTCGCCGTTTCGGTACACGGCGATGCCCGGGCCGGGACGGATGAGCGTCTTGCAATCCTTGCAGGCGGGGGGGCGGTCATGGCCGTGGGCGCGGACGGAAGGGTGTTGGTCTCGCACCGGCCGGACAAGCCCCTCGTGCCCGCCTCGGTCCTCAAGATCGTCACCGCGGCGGCCGCCATGGAAGTGCTGGGCCCCGGTTACCGATTCGAGACCCTGTTCCGCAGGACGCCGGAGGGCGACCTGGTGGTTTCAGGCCGGGGGGACCCCCACCTGGTATCCGAGGAGCTCGAGCGGATCGCCGGCGCGTTGAAATCGAAGGGGCTGAAGCGCGTCCGCCACGTCCTGCTGGACAACCGCTACTTCGAACCGGGCCTTGTGCTCCATGGAACGAATCGGAGCCTCAACCCGTACGACGCTTACAACGGGGCCTTGTGCGTCAACTTCAACACGATCTGCGTCCGGGTGGACAGCCGGGGAAGCGTAAAATCGGCGGAGCCTCAGACCCCCCTTACGGACCTCGCTTGCAGGGCGGCGCTCGATAGCGGTATGAAGGGCCGGGTGCGCCTCAACCTGGTCGCGAGCCCCGAGCAGTGCCTGCTCTATGCCGGCGAGCTCCTGCAGGCGTTCCTTCGGGAAAAGGGCATCTCCGTGGACGGCGAGGTGCGGCGGTGCGAGGAGGACCCGGAGGCCTTCCCCCGACTGTATGTCCACCGGTCCACCTGGACCCTCGAGGAGCTTCTCGAGAAGATGTTCCGCCACTCCAACAACTTCATGGCCAATCAGATCTTTCTGGCCATGGGCGCATCCCGCTTCGGTCCACCGGCCACGCCGGAAAAGGCGAGGTGCGCAGTGGACCGCTTTCTGAAGGCCGCAGGTATCGAGGGGGTTCACATGGAGGAGGGGTCCGGCCTCAGCCGCAGGACCCGCATCACCGCCAGGCAGATGATCCGCGTGCTGGAGCGCTTTCGGCCCCACCGGCGCCTGCTCGAGTACGGACAGCGGGCCTGGACCAAGACCGGGACCCTCCACGACGTCAAGTCCCTTGCGGGGTACCTGGCCCTGGAAACCGGGGGACCGGTGGCCTTTGTCATCCTCCTGAACGGGGAGGGGCACGGGTACCGCAGCCGTGAGCGGATCTTCTCCTTCCTCAGGGACGAGCTCCTCTTCCGACCGCCGCACAAAACTCCTTGAAATCCTCGTCCTTCCAGGGAGCGGCATCGGAGACGCACGGATCGTTCGGCTTCACGGTCGATCCAAAAAGCTTTCAGCTCCCGGTTCACCTTCGGGCGGGGCGCGGGGCGGATCGGGATGACAGCCG
>JAIPEI010000037.1 GCA_021737245.1 Deltaproteobacteria bacterium
GGATCAGGGCCACGGATCCCTCGGTGCTCACGTGGGCGATGTGGACGGGGCAGCCGGTCAGCCGCGCCAGGCAGATCTCCCGAAACACGAGGATCTCCTCCGACGCCGCTGGGATGCCCGGGAGCCCGATCCGTGAAGAGATTGCGCCCTCGTGCATGGCGCCTCCCGCAGACAGGTTCCGGTCCTCGCAGTGGGAGATGACCGTGAGGCCGCAGTACCGGGCATACTCCAGGGCCCGCCTCATCACCTCGCTGTTGGCCACGGGCATGCCGTCGTTGGAGACGCCCACGGCCCCGGCGGCCTCGAGGTCCCCGAACTCCGTGAGGCTTTCCCCCTCGAGGTTTCGGGTGACGGCGGCCACGGGATGCACGCGGGCCAGATTCGCCGCCCTGGCCTGCCGGGGGATGAACTCGGTCACGGAGCGGCTGTCGTTCACCGGATCCGTGTTGGGCATGCAGGCCACGGCAACGAACCCGCCGGCGGCCGCGGCGCGGGTACCGGTCTCCACGGTCTCCTTGTACTCGTGCCCCGGCTCCCGCAGGTGAACGTGCATGTCGATCAGGCCGGGGGTCACGAGCATGCCTTTGGCCTCGATCACCTTGAGCCGGGGACCTTCCTCCCGGACATGGCCGGATCGCACAATCTTTTGAATGCGCCCCCGGTCCACGATCACATCCTGCTTCCGGACGGTCCCCTTCAGGGGGTCGACAACCTTTCCGCCCTTAATCCATATCGCCACGCTTGGATCCTCCGATCAGCAGGTACAGCAGGGCCATGCGAACGGCCACGCCGTTGGCCACCTGCTCGAGTATCACACTGTAGGGCCCGTCAGCCACCTCCGAGGCGATCTCGACGCCCCGATTCATGGGACCCGGATGCATGATGATCGCATCCGGCTTGGCCCGTTTCAACCGCTCCCGATTCAGCCCGAAGTGGGTGGCATACTCCCGAAGGCTCGGGAAGATCACCCGGCTCTGCCGCTCGAGCTGGATGCGCAGTATCATGACCACGTCCTTGTCGCGAACCGCCTCGGCCGGGTCGCACTCCACCCGAACCCCCAGGGACTCGGCCTCAAAAGGAATCATGGTGGGGGGACCGGAGACGGTCACCCGGGCGCCCATCTTCCGGAGGCCGATGATGTTGGAACGGGCCACGCGGCTGTGGGCGATGTCCCCGATGATGGCCACGTCCAGCCCCTCGATCCCGCCCTTTTTCTCCCGGATCGTGTAGAGATCCAGCAGGGCCTGGGTGGGATGCTCGTGGATGCCGTCACCGGCGTTGATCACGCAGGCCTCCACCTCCCGGGCCAGCAGCTGGGGTGCGCCGGAGGCGGGGTGCCGGAGCACGATGAGATCCGGGTTCATGGCCTGGAGATTCCTGGCGGTGTCCACCAGGGTCTCTCCCTTGACGATGCTGCTCCCCGTTGCCGAGAGGCTCATGGTGTCCGCACTGAGCCGCTTGGCCGCCATCTCGAAGGAGGTCCGGGTCCGCGTGCTGGGCTCGTAGAAGAAATGCACCACGCTCTTGCCACGGAGCGTGGGGACCTTCTTGATCTCCCTGAGGGAGATCTCCCTCAGGGAGCCCGCGGTGTTCAGGATGAGGTCGATGTCCCTGACCGAAAGGTCCTCCATGCTCAGAAGATCTTTGTGATTGAATTCGCTCACGCCGGCTCCCCGGATAAAAAAAACCTCCTTGTCTTCCAGGAGACAAGGAGGTTTCCCTTTGGTGATGATGATTCAGCCATTTCCATCGGGAGAATCTGTATTGCTCGAATGTTCAGTGGTGTGGCGTCATGGCCCGGGAGTATCCCGCTCCCTGCTTGCGTTCTTTCCCTCGCTCCAGCAGCGTCCCGATCATGAGACCAGGCTCGAGCGACAGGGGGTCAGGCGTTGTCCTCCGGCTCTGCAGCCGGAATCGGAGCGGCGGGTTCGGCCGCCGGCTTTGCCGCCGGAGCGTCGGAAGGCTTGGCTTTCTTCCTGCCCTTTTTCCCGCTTCCCTCGGGAGAAAGCAGCTGGATGATGGAGACCTGCGCGCCGTCCCCCTTGCGGACCCCTTTCTTCACGATCCGCACGTAGCCGCCCTGCCGGTCCAGGTACCGGTCCTTGATCTCGCCGAACAGCCGGCGGGTGACCGGCTTCTCCCGGATGAAGGAGAGCGCCTGCCGCCGGGCATGAAGGTCCCCCCGTTTCGCCAGGGTGATCATCTTCTCAGCCAGCGGCCTGAGCTGCTTTGCCCTCGCATCCGTCGTCTCCAGCTGCCCGTGCTTGAACAGCGATGTGACCATGTTCCTCAGCGTGGCCCTTCGGTGGCTCGAGCTGCTTCCCAATCGTTTTCGCGCTTTCCGGTGCCTCATGGTTCCACGTCCTCATCCTCCCCCGTTTCCTCTGCCGGCGCCTGCTCAAGCCTGCCGGGCGGGGGAAAGTTGTCGAGCTTCATTCCCAGGGAGAGCCCCATCTCGGAGAGGATCTCCTTGATCTCGTTCAAGGATTTGCGCCCGAAGTTCTTCGTCTTGAGCATCTCGTTCTCGGTCTTCTGGACCAGCTCGCCGATCAACGTGATATTGGCGTTTTTCAGGCAGTTGGCCGATCGGACGGACAGCTCCAGCTCGGAGACGGGACGGAACAGGTTTTCGTTCAGCTTGTCCTCTTCCTCCACCTCGTCCTCTTCGACCGGCTCGGGCTCCTCTTCGAAGTTGATGAGCGGCGTCATCTGCTCCTTGAGAATCTTCGCCGCGAAAGCCACGGCATCCTCCGGAGGCACACTGCCGTCGGTCCAGACCTCCAGGGTCAGCTTGTCGTAATCCGTGATCTGTCCGACGCGGGCGTTGGAGACCACGTAGTTCACCTTCTCGATGGGCGAAAACACCGCATCGATGGGGATCACCCCGATGCCCTCGTTCTTCCCCTTGTTCCTCTCCGCGGGGACATAGCCCTTTCCCATCCGGACCATCATTTCCATCTCCAGGGTACCCTCCTTGTTGAGGGTGGCGATGTGCTGGTCCGGCGTCAGGATTTCCACGGAGCCGTCGGTCTCGATGTCCGCGGCTTTGACGACCCCCTCCCCCTCGGAGGAAAGGCGAATCACCGCCTCTTCGACATCGATGAGCTTCAGCTTGATCTCTTTCAGGTTCAGAATGATGTCGGTGACGTCTTCCAGGACTCCGGGAGCGGTGGTGAACTCGTGGGCCACCCCCTCGATCTGAACCGAGGAAATGGCTGCGCCCTGGAGGGAAGACAGCAGGATCCGTCTCAGCGAATTCCCGATCGTGATGCCGAACCCCCGTTCGAGTGGTTCGCAGACGAACTTGCCATAGGTCTCCGTATGGCTGTCTTCGTCGATCACGATGGCCTTCGGCCTAATCAACTCCCGCCAGTTTCTTGCTTTTAGATCAGCCAACAATACCCCCCCACTTCATCCTGAAGTCCCCGGGCACCGGATGCCCCGGGGAGAAACACCAAGGGGACCGCCATGATCATGTTACTTGGAGTACAGCTCGACGATGAGCTGCTCCTGGATCGGCATGGTCAGGTCTTCCCGGTTCGGAAAGGCCTTCAAGGTCCCCTTGAAGTTGTCCTTGTCCACTTCCAGCCAGTTCGGAACGCCCCTTCTCACCACGGTTTCCATGGCCTCGGTAATCTGAGCCGTCTTCCGGCTCGACTCCTTGACCTCTACCAAATCCCCGACCTTGACCTGAAAGGAGGGAATGTTCACCTTCCTTCCGTTGACACGGAAGTGATTGTGCTTTACCAGCTGGCGCGCCTGGTTTCGCGACGCGGCGAACCCCATGCGATAGATCATGTTGTCCAGACGGCTCTCCAGCAGGACCAGCAGGTTGATTCCCGTGATCCCCTTCTGCGTTTCCGCCTGCTGGTAGTAGCGCCGGAACTGCTTTTCCAGAACGCCGTAAATCCGTTTGACCTTCTGCTTCTCACGGAGCTGGAGCCGGTAATCCGACGTCTTTCCGCCCCGGCGCTGTCCGTGCTGCCCGGGACCGTAGGGTCTCCTCTCGAAAGCGCATTTGTCCCCGAAACAGCGGTCCCCCTTGAGAAATAGCTTCAAGTTCTCCCGCCGGCACAGTCTGCACGATGAACCGGTGTATCTCGCCAAAACTGCCTCTCCTTCGATTCTTAGAGTGAGGTATGGAAAAGCCGCTAGACCCTCCGCCGTTTCGGCGGCCTGCAGCCGTTGTGCGGGATGGGGGTGACGTCCCGGATCAGGGTCACCGAAAACCCGTCCATCTGAAGGGCCCGAAGCGCCGCTTCACGTCCCACGCCGGGCCCCTTGACCCGGACCTCGGCGGATTTCATCCCCTGGTCCATGGCCTGCCTCAGAGCGTCCTTGGCGGCCAGCTGTGCAGCGAAGGGGGTGCTTTTTCTGGACCCCTTGAACCCCTGTCTCCCGGCGGTGGAAGCGGCGACCACGTTGCCGTCGTTGTCCGTGACGGTGATCAGGGTGTTGTTGAACGTGGACTGTATGTGAATGATCCCTGTGGGAACATTCTTCTTCTCCTTTTTGACCTTGCCTTTTTTTCTTGTCGCTTTTGCCATGGTCCTCTACCCCAGGATGTTATTTTTTCTTCCGCCCGATGGCCGATCTTCTGGGACCCTTCCGGGTGCGCGCGTTGGTGCTCGTTCTCTGACCGCGGACCGGCAGGCCTTTTCGATGCCTGAGGCCGCGATACAGCCCCAGGTCCATGAGACGTTTGATGTTCATCGAAACATCCCGTCTCAGGTCCCCTTCCACCTTGTACTTCTCATCGATGACCCGGCGGATCCCGGTGATCTCGGATTCGGTCAGGTCGTTCGTGCTCGTGCTCCAGTCGACCTGGGCCTCCCGGAGGATTTGTTGCGAGCTGGTCCTCCCGATCCCGTAGATATAGGTCAGAGCGATCTCGATTCTCTTGTTCTTTGGCAGGTCTACGCCGGCGATTCTGGCCAATGGTCTGCTCCCCTTCTTCGTGCTTCATCGTAGAGCGCGGCGGTCCTGTTCGAAGGACCGTCAATGCGGAATGTCACCCCTGTCGCTGCTTGTGGCGGGCATTCTCGCAAATCACACGGATGGTACCCTTTCTGCGAATGATCTTGCAGTTCTTGCAGATTTTTTTTACCGAAGCCCTGACTTTCATTTTCTATCTCTCCCGGGATCTTCCCTTGAGGGTCTACCGCTTGTTCAGTCCTCGATACACGATCCGGCCGCGGGTCAAATCATACGGGGACAGCTCGACCTGGACCTTGTCTCCGGGAAGGATCTTGATGTAATGCATCCGCATTTTTCCGGAGATGTGCGCCAGCACCCGGTGCCCGTTCTCGAGCTCCACCTTGAACATGGCATTGGGCAGTGTCTCGATCACTGTGCCCTGTGCCTGGATTGCGTCTTCTTTGGCCATTGCCTCACTCTTCAGCTGGAAATGTTTCCGGGGCTCGCCGGGCTTCCGCCGCTTATCGGGTCCGCCCCAGGCCCTTTTTCATGAAACCCTCGTAGTGACGGGTGAGCATGTGGGATTCGATCTGATTGGCCGTGTCCATGGCCACACCCACCACGATGAGCAACGCCGTGCCGCCGAAGTAAAAGGGTACGTTGAGCTTGTAGATCAGGATCTGGGGCAGCACACAGACGGCCGACACGTAGATGGCCCCGCTGAACGTGAGCCTCGTCAGGACCCGGTCGATGTACTCGGCGGTGTTCTTGCCGGGACGGATCCCGGGTATAAACCCCCCGTACTTTTTCATGTTGTCCGCCACATCCACGGGGTTGAAATGCACGGCCGTGTAAAAGTAGCAGAAAAAAATGATGAAAACAACAAAGATCAAGGTGTATACGATATGCCCCGGTGAGAGATAGCTCACCACCGTTTGCAGCCAGGGGAACTCTTCCGCACTCAGGAAGTTGGCGATGGTGGCCGGAAACATGATGATGGAGGAGGCGAAGATCGGCGGAATCACGCCGGCCGTGTTCACCTTCAAGGGCAGATGGGTGCTCTGACCGCCGTACATCCGCCGCCCCACCACGCGCTTGGCATACTGGACCGGTATTCGTCTCTGCCCCCGTTCCATAAAGACGATGAACCCGACAACGGCGATCATCAAAGCCAGCATGATGACCATGAAGAAGGGCGTGATCTCGCCCGTACCCATGAGCCGGAACGTGTTCCCCACGGCCACCGGGAACCGCGCCACGATGCCCGCGAAGATGATGAGGGAGATCCCGTTTCCGATGCCCCGCTCCGTGATCTGCTCGCCCAGCCACATGAGAAAGGCCGTGCCGGCGGTCAAGGTGATGACGGTCATCAGGCGGAACCCCCACCCCCCCATGGGGACGACCATGGCTCCGCCCGGGCTGGTCATCCTTTCGAGGCCGATGGCGATGCCGAACCCCTGGATGACGCTCAGGATGACGGTGCCGTAGCGCGTGTACTGGGTGATCTTCTTCCTGCCCTGCTCCCCCTCCTTCTTGAGCTTTTCCAGGTGGGGTACCACCACGGTCATGAGCTGCAGGATGATGGACGCGCTGATGTAGGGCATGATTCCGAGTGCCATCACGGACATCTGGCTCAGCGCTCCGCCCGAGAACATGTCAAAGAGCCCGAAAAGCGTATCCTGCCTCGAGCTGAAAAAGGCGGCCAGAGCCGCTCCATCGATCCCCGGGGTCGGAATGTGGCAGCCCACGCGGTATACCGCGAGCATCATGAGCGTAAAAAAGATCCGCTTTTTGAGCTCCGGTATCTTGGATATGTTCTGGAAACCACCGATCACTGGAGTCCGCCCCTCTCCGGCTCGACAAGAAACCGGGTCATATCAGTTCCACGGCACCGCCGGCGGCTTCGATCTTGCTCCGGGCGGACCCGCTCACGCGATGCACCTTCACCTGTAAAGCGCGCGTGACATCGCCCTGCCCCAGGAGCTTGACCTGATCGTTCTTTCCAATCAGCCCGGCCTCGATCAGCTCTTCCGGTCCAACGCTCGCACCGGCCTCGAACCGATCGAGATCCCGAAGGTTCACGGCCTTGAACTCCACGCGAAAGAGATTGGTGAACCCCCGCTTGGGCAATCGCCGCTGCATGGGCATCTGCCCGCCTTCGAACCCCGGCCTCACACCGCCGCCGGAGCGGGACTTCTGCCCCTTTTGACCCCGACACGCCGTCTTCCCGTGGCCCGACCCGGTGCCCCGTCCGATTCTCTTTCTCGCTTTTCTGGAGCCCTTCAGCGGGGAGAGATCTTGAATCCGCATGCTGCTCTCCTTTGCCCTTATGGTTCCACCCGGACCATGAAGGAGACCTTCTCGATCATCCCTCGAATCGCCGCGGTGTTTTTCAGTTCGACCGTCTTGTGCATCTTCGTCAACCCCAGTCCGGTCAGGGTCTGCCGGATCCGTTCGGGTTTTCCGATTCCGCTTCTCACGAGCGTTACTTTGATCTTGTCTTCCATGGCCTGAGCTTCCACCTTCATGCGTTCCTGAGGTTCTCATCCGGAAATGCGCGACTCCGCGGCGAGGTCTCTCGCGGGCTTATCCCAGCTCCTCGACCGATTTCCCTCTCCGCCTCGCGATCTCTTCCGGGCTCTGAAGCGACAAAAGCCCGTTCAGAGCCGCCTTGACGAGGTTGTGAGGATTGTGGGATCCCAGGCACTTGGTCAGGATGTTCTGCACCCCTGCGGCTTCCAGGACCGCTCGTACGGCTCCGCCGGCGATGAGGCCGGTGCCCGGGCCCGCCGGCTTCAGAAGCACCCGCCCGGCCCCCGATCTGCCGACCACCTCATGGGGGATCGTTCCCTTCAGGAGGGGGACCCTGGTCATGTTTTTCTTGGCTCGATCCACGCCCTTCCGAATGGCTTCGGGGACCTCATTCGCCTTCCCATGGCCGCTGCCCACCATTCCGTCGCCGTCGCCCACGATCACGATGGCACCGAAGCTGAACCGCCGGCCGCCCTTCACGACCTTGGCAACCCGATTGATATGGACGACCTTCTCAATCAGCTGGTTTTCATCATCTTGCCTGTACAATGCGCCTCTCCCTCGAATCGATCATGATGGGTTCAATTCCGAATAACCCGGGAACCTCTACCGGGGATCCTAGAACTCCAGGCCGTGCTCTCGTGCGGAATCCGCCAGGGACTTCACCCGCCCGTGGTAGAGGAATCCGTTCCTGTCGAACACCACGCTCTTGATCCCCTTTTCCTGGGCCTTCCTGGCGATTCGTTCCCCGACAACGGCCGCTCCGCGGCAGTTTCCCCCGTTGTTCTCGATCGAGGGCTGAAGGTCCTTGGTCAGCGAGGAGACCGTCGCCAGCGTAACCGCCGAGTCGTCGTCGATGAGCTGGGCGTAGATGTGCTTCGAGCTCCTGAATACTGACAACCGGGGCCGCTCCGCCGTTCCGCGAACCTTCCTGCGAACCCGCATCTTCCGTTTGATTCTCGCTTCTTTTCTTTCTTTGGCGCCCATGACTTGACCCTTCCCTGTGTGACCGGCCTGGAAGCCTTTGAACGGCCGTATGCGATCTCCAGCGCCTAAACAGCGCCTCTTCTTCCTGGTTGCTGTCGATCCTGCTTTTTCACCTTCACCATCACCGACACTGACACCGACACCGACACCGACACGCCCCTCCACCGACACCGACACTCTCTTACTTGGCCGACTTCCCGGCCTTTCTCCGAATCATCTCTTCGCTGTAGCGGACGCCCTTTCCCTTGTAGGGCTCCGGCTTGCGGAGCGCCCGCATTCTCGCCGCGGTCTCGCCGACAAGCTCCTTGTCGATCCCGCTGACGACGACCTTGCCCTTCTCCTCGCGGGCCTCGATTCCCGCCGGGAGCTCGAACCGGATCGGGTGCGAGTATCCCAGGTGGAACACCACCGTACCTCCGGACACCTCCGCCCTGTAGCCCACGCCCACGATCTCCAGCGTGCGCTCGAACCCCTGGCTCACCCCGGTCACCATGTTGGCGATGAGCGCCCTGAAGAGCCCGTGGACGGCCTTGGCGTTCTTCGACCCCTGCTCGACGTCCACCACCACATTGCCCTCTTCGGTGCGAACGCTGACGCCCGGATCGATGGATCGCTGCAGGGCCCCCTTGGGACCCTTTACGGTCAGCTCAGTCCCCGCCAGATCGACGCTCACCTCTTTGGGTATGGGAACAGGCTGCTTGCCTATTCGTGACATCTCTATCCTCCAGTGCGTCCTGTTTCTCCTGTCCTCGATCCTGCAGCCGGAGAGCCGCCTCTCCTACCACACGGAGCAGAGGATCTCGCCGCCCACGTTCTGCGTCCTCGCCTCCCGATCGGTCAGGAGCCCCCTGGAGGTGGACAGGATGTTGATTCCGTAGCCGTTCAACACCTTGGGAATGCTGTCACTGCCGGTGTACACGCGGCAGCCGGGCTTGCTCACCCGCTTCAGCCCGGTGATCACCGCGCGCCCGTCGGCATCGTACTTGAGAACAACCCGCAGAACCTTGTGCTTCCCGTCATCGAGAACCTTGTAGTTCCGCACCATTCCCTCGGCCTTGAGGACCTTTGCGATGCTCACCTTCGTTTTGGATGCCGGCATGTCCACCGTCTCGAAGGACACCGTGATGGCGTTCCGGATTCGAGTCAACATGTCTGCAATCGGATCGGTCATTGTCATTTGGCCAACTCCTTCATACGCGTCATCCCGCCCGGTCGCTCTACCAGCTCGACTTCATGACGCCGGGTATCTCCCCCCTCAGGGCCATGTTCCGAAAACAGATCCGGCATGTCCCGAACTTCCTCAGATACGCCCTCGACCTGCCGCAGATCGGGCACCGGTTGTAGTTGCGCGATGTGAACTTGTTCTCCCGCTTCGCCTTGGCAATCAGGGACTTACGTGCCACGTTCTCCTCCAAGTCAGCTTCTAAAAGGCATTCCCATCTGTTTCAGTAAAAAGCGTCCCTCTTCGTCCGTCGAGGCCGTCGTCACGATGGAGATGTTCATCCCCTTGATTTTGTCGATCTTGTCGTAGTCCACCTCGGGAAAAATGATGTGCTCCTTGATTCCGATCGAGCAGTTGGCGCGCCCGTCGAAGATCTTGCTGGAGAGCCCCTGGAAGTCCCGGACGCGGGGAAGCGCAACGTTGAACAGCTTGTCCAGGAAAACGTACATCCTGCCGTGCCGGAGGGTAACCATGCACCCTATGGGCATGCCTTCCCGCAGCTTGAACCCGGCGATGGATCGCTTGGCTTTCGTGATCACGGCCTTCTGCCCGGCGATCAGGGTCAGCTCCTCCACTCCCTTGTCGAGGACCTTGATGTTGTAGATCGCCTCACCCAGACCCATGTTCAACACGACCTTCTCGACTCGAGGGACCGCCATGATGCTCCTGTACCCGAACTCGGACATCATGGCCGGTACGACCTCATTCAAGTATTTCTCTCTTAACCGGGACAATCCAACCTCCTCAAGCCGGACGGGATGTTCTCGCGTCCTGGGGACATTCGCACGCTCGGCTACGCGTCGATGAATTCACCGCACTTTTTGCAGACCCGGACCTTCGACCCGTCCTCGAGTTTCCGTTTCCCGACCCTGGAAGGCTCCGCGCATTTCGTACAGACGATCATTACGTTGGAAAGGTTGACGGGCGCTTCCTTCTCCAGGATTCCGCCCTGTGCGTGAGAGCCGCCGGGCTTGGTGTGCCGCTTCACCATGTTCACCTTCTCGATGACCACGCGGCCGCGCTCCGAGTCCACCTTCAGCACTGTGCCGATTTTTCCTTTTTCCTTGCCGGCACGTACAACGACTTTGTCGTTTTTCTTTATCAGGGGTTGTTTCTTATGCACCGCTTTCGCTCCCTTGCAGCACCGGCGTCTACAAGACCTCAGGCGCCAGCGAGATGATCTTCATGAACCGTTTGGCGCGCAGCTCTCTCGCCACGGGACCGAATATTCGGGTCCCGATCGGCTCGTTGTGCTGATTGATCAGGACCGCCGAGTTATCGTCGAACTTGATGTAGGAGCCGTCGGGCCTGCGGACCTCCTTGGCCGTCCGCACCACCACGGCTTTCATCACGTCGCCCTTCTTGACCTTCGAGTTGGGGATCGCCTCCTTGACGGAGACCACGATGACGTCTCCAATGCCGGCGTACCGCCGCTTCGAACCGCCCAGAACCTTGATGCAGAGAAGGGACTTCGCTCCGGAGTTGTCCGCTACATTCAGTCTGGTTTCCGCCTGTATCATGTCGCCTGCTCCGAGTCTTGACGCTCCTCCTGAGCCCGGTGCATCTCGCTGCGCTCAAGGATTTCGAGAACCTGCCATCGCTTCTGCTTGCTGATGGGCCTCGATTCGATGATTCGAACCTTGTCTCCCGTGCTGCACCGGTTCTGGGGATCGTGGGCCATGTACTTCTTCCGGCTCCGTATGTATTTCTTGTAGGTCGGGTGCTTTTTCAAACGGTTGACCAGGACCACCGCGGTCTTGTCCATCCCCGTTCCAACCACTACCCCGGTCAGTTGTTTCTTTACCCCGCGTCCTGAAGTCATGCTGTTCCCTTCCATCGACTCATCGTCCCAACCCGGAATGATTCGTCTTTTCTCGTTTCGGGTCCGGAAACCTTCGCCCCCCGCGGCCTTACCCTCAGCGGGGCCGGCTAACCGGCTGCCTGCTCCATCTCTCTGAGGACGGTCTTCACCCTTGCCAGATCCCTTTTCGCCTTATTGAGCATGGCCGTGTTCCCCAGCTGGCCGGTCGCCTTCTGGAACCTCAGATTAAACAGCTCCTGATACAGCTCCCGTTCCTTGTCCTTGAGCTCCTCGGCTCCCAAATCATGCAATTCTTTCGCCTTCACGATGATGCTCTCCTGGACACGAATCGAACGGCAAAGGGCAGCTTGTGACCCGCCAGCCGGAAGGCTTCCGCGGCCGTGCTCTCGCCGACCCCTTCGATCTCGTACAGCATTTTACCCGGCTTGACCACGGCGACCCAGGCCTCGGGTGCGCCTTTGCCCTTGCCCATTCTCGTTTCAGCCGGCTTCTTGGTGATCGGTTTGTCCGGGAACACCCGAATCCAGATCTTTCCGCCCCGCTTGACATGCCTGGTAATGGCCACCCGGGCGGCTTCGATCTGCCTGGCCGTCATGTGCCCGCACTCGGTGGCCTGAAGGCCGAAATCCCCGAACTCCAGGGAGCTACCCCGGTTGGCCTTTCCCTTCATTCGTCCCTTCTGCTGCTTTCGATACTTGACCTTCTTCGGACTCAGCATACCTTCTCACCTAGCCCCGCTTTTCGGGGAGGATCTCCCCGTTGAAAATCGTCACCTTGACACCGATCACGCCGTACGTGGTGAAGGCCTCGGCAAACCCGTAGTCGATGTCGGCCCGGATGGTGTGCAGCGGCACCCGCCCCTTCCGGTACCATTCCCTTCGAGCCATCTCCGCACCCCCCAGACGCCCGGCACAGGCGATCTTGATTCCCTGGGCCCCGAACCGGAGGGCGGACCCCACGGCCTTTTTCATGGCACGACGAAAGGCGATCCGCCTCACGAGCTGGAGGGCCACGTTCTCGGCGACGAGCTGGGCGTTGACCTCGGGCTTTCGGACCTCCTGGATGTCGATGAGAACCTCCCGCTTGATCCTCTTCTCGAGGGCCCGCTTGAGATTCTCGATCTCGGAGCCCTTCTTTCCGATCACCAGTCCGGGCCTGGCCGTGTGGATACGGATCCGGACTCTCTTGGCTGCCCGTTCAATCTCGATGCGACTCACACCGGCCTGGTACAAGCGCTTTTTGAGGAACTTTCGAATATCGTGGTCTTCGTGAATGAAGTCCGCGTACTCTTTCCCCGCGTACCACCTGGAGTCCCAGGTCCGATTGATGCCCAGTCGAAAACCGATTGGATGAACTTTCTGGCCCAATCCTCTCCCCCTTCGTGTGGAATGTCCCTGTGCCCTTCCTTCCAGGACACTGAAATCGACGACCTACTCCTCGTCCAGAACGACGGTCAGGTGGCTCGTTCTCTTGAGAATCCTCGTGGCCCTTCCCAGAGCGCGCGGGCGGAACCGCTTCAGCATCGGCCCGTCGTCCGCATACACGCGCTTGATGTAGAGGCTGTCCACATCCAGGCTCGTGTTCTGCTCCGCGTTGGCCACGGCGGATTGGATCACCTTCCTCAAGAGGAAAGCGCCCTTCTGCGGAGCGAACGCAAGCGTGTTCATCGCATCCTCGACCCGTTTACCCCTCACCTGGTCCATGACGGGCCGGACCTTCCGGGGCGATATCCTCACAAACTTTGCGACTGCCTTGACTTCCATATCCATTCCACCCTGATCGTTCCAACGGCTGTTTGAATCGTCTCTATCGCGTCAACCGGGTCCCGCAGGCCGTCGACTATCTCCTGCCGCCCTTCAGCCGGCTCTTTTTGTCGCCCGCATGCCCGAAGAAGGTCCGGGTGGGAGAAAACTCCCCCAGCTTGTGGCCGACCATATCCTCGGAGACAAACACGGGGATGAACTTTCTCCCGTTGTGGACGGCAAAGGTCAGTCCAACGAACTCGGGCAGGATGGTCGATCTTCGAGACCAGGTCTTGATGATCTTCCGGCTCCTCGTCTCCTGGGCGTTCAGCGCTTTCTTCAGGAGATGGTCGTCTACAAAAGGGCCTTTTTTCAGTGAACGGGGCAAAGCCAGTCCTCCCTCTCGGAAAGCGTTATTTCTTTCGTTTCTTCACGATCATCTTGTCGCTGGGCTTCCGCGTCCGGGTCTTGTAACCCTTGGTCGGAACGCCCCAGGGCGTGACCGGGTGACGGCCGCCGGAGGATTTCCCCTCGCCGCCGCCGTGCGGGTGATCGACCGGGTTCATGGCCACGCCCCGGACCCTGGGGCGCCGGCCCTTCCACCGCATCCGCCCGGCCTTGCCGAGGCTCGCCTTCTCGTGATCCAGGTTCCCCACCTGCCCGAACGTTGCACGGCAGTCGAGGGAAACCATGCGGACCTCGCCTGAGGGCATGCGAAGCTGGGCGTTCTTGCCCTCCTTGGCCATGAGCTGGGCATAGCCGCCGGCGCTGCGCACCATTTTCCCACCCTGGCCCGGGTTGAGCTCAACATTGTGGAGGTGGCTTCCAAGGGGGATGTTCCGCAGGGGGGCGGCGTTCCCGATCTTCACTTCCACGGTTTCGCCCGAGACGATCTCATCTCCGACGCGAAGACCCGCAGGAGCGAGGATATAGCGCTTTTCGCCGTCCAGATAGTGAAGGAGAGCGATGTTGGCCGAGCGGTTCGGATCGTACTCGATGGCCGTCACCTTTGCGGGTACGCCATCCTTTCTCCGCTTGAAATCGATGATCCGGTAGAGCCTCCGGTGCCCGCCTCCACGGTGTCGTGCGGTCATCCGGCCGAGGCTGTTGCGCCCTCCGCTCTTTCGCAGGGAGCGTACGAGGTCTCGCTCCGGCCGCTTCCGGTCGACTTCCTCGAAGGTGGAGCAGGTGTAGTAACGCCTGCCGGGTGATGTCGGCTTGTGACTCTTCAGTGCCATTTCACGCTCCAGACAATCTCGCGTTCAATTTCCCCGGAGTCGGAGAGC
This sequence comes from Deltaproteobacteria bacterium, assembly GCA_021737245.1. Lineage (GTDB taxonomy): Bacteria > Desulfobacterota > DSM-4660 > Desulfatiglandales > HGW-15 > JAIPEI01. Next base: position 14,509 of record JAIPEI010000037.1, read on the forward strand.
CGGGGATGGGTTCGATGGATCAGACGCCCTCGAAGAACTCGATGTTCTCGCCGGGGGCCAGGGTAACCACCGCCTTCTTCCAGTCCGGCCGTTTCCCCACGCTCCGCCCGAGGCGCCGTTTCTTCCCCCGCATGTTCATGGTCTTCACGGAGACCACCTTGGTCTTCAGCAGGCTTTCGACCGCCCGGCGGATCTCGATCTTGTTGGCGTGCCGATCCACCTTGAAGGTGATCTGGTTGTGGGCTTCCTTCTGAATGCTGCCCTTTTCCGTGATGTGGGGCTCTCGGATCACTTGGTGTATGTTCATCGGTTCCCCAAAGCCTCCTGGATGGTTCCAATGGCGCTCTCCACCACGAACAGATGCTCGTGGTTGATCACGTCATAGACATTCAACCCTTCACATCGAAGCACCTTGATGCGGGGAACGTTCCTCGCGGACTTCTCGAGCGTCTCGTTCTTCCCCATGGTCACGATCAGCGCCTTGTCCGCCTCGAAGGTGTTCATGACGTCGACGAACGCTTTCGTCTTGATCCCGGGCAGGTCGAATCCCTCGAGAACGACCAGCCGGTCGCTCCGGAACTTGTCGCTCAGGGCCATGCGAAGGGCCGCCTTGCGTACCTTCTTGGACACCTTTCTCTCGTACCTGCGGGGATTCGGGCCGAATGCCACGCCTCCTCCTCTTCTCGTCGGCGAGGCCACCGAGCCGACCCGCGCACGTCCCGTGCCCTTCTGCCGCCAGAGCTTCGCTCCGGAACCCTTCACGTCGGATCGTCCCTTGACGGAGGCCGTGCCGCTGCGCCTCTTGAGGAGTTGGCTCACAACCACCTGGTGGAGCACATGGGGTTTGACGTCCACGTTGAAGACATCTTCGTCCAGCTCCACCTGGGAGGTCTTCTCCCTGTCCAGATTGTACACATCGATCGTAGCCATATCGCTCACGCTTGCTCTTTCAAGGTTTTCACCTTGCTGATTTCGACGAGGGTGTC
>JAIPEI010000038.1 GCA_021737245.1 Deltaproteobacteria bacterium
CCCGTAGGTACTCGCAGCGGCCGCACTTCCCTTCGTAGAGCGAAAAGTCCCGCAGGTTGCGGAACTGTTCGGAGCCTTCCCACACCTCGCCGAAGGTCGCCGTGTTCAGGTCCCCGCAGTTGAGCTCCAGATACCCGCACGGCTGCACGATCCCGTCGTGCGAGACAAAGCAGAAGGCCGTTCCTCCAAGGCACCCTCGGGTCACGGCGTCCAGCCCGTGGGTCTCGAAGGTGACCTTCTCGCCCCTGGCATGCGCCTCCTGTCTCAGGATGCGGTAGTAGTGGGGGGCGCAGGTGGCCTTCAGGTGGAGGGAGACCTGGTCCCGCATCCTGTAGAACCAGCGCAGGACCCGCTCGTACTCCCGGGCCTCGATCTCCTGGTCCACCATGTCGCGGGCCCGGCCGGTCGGCACAAGCAGGAACAGGTGGTGAGCCACCGCCCCGAGCTCCACCGCCAGATCGAGGAGGGCCGGCACCTCGTCGAGGTTGTGCCTGGTCACGGTCGTGTTGATCTGGAACTCGATCCCGGCGCGCCTCAGCTCCTCCGTGCCTGCCACGGCTCCGGCAAAGGCCCCCGGCACCTTCCGGAAACGGTCGTGGCTTTCGGCGTCCGCGCCGTCGATGGAGATGCTCACCCGCTGGATGCCGCTCTCCTCCATCCTTTCCGTGAGATCCGGTGTCAGGAGGGTCCCGTTGGTCGCCATGACCATGCGGAGGCCGAGCTCCGTCCCGTGACGGGCCAGGTCGAAGATGTCGTCCCGAAGGAGCGGCTCCCCGCCGGTCAGGATTACGATCGGCCTGCCCGTGGCCGCGATCTCATCCAGGACCGACAGGCACTTCTCTGTGGAAAGCTCCCCCGGATAGGGACCGCGCTCGCTTGAAGCACGGCAGTGGACGCAGTTGAGGTTGCAGCTCCGGGTGACCTCCCAGGCCACGAGCCGCAGCCGTCCCCCCTGAGTGCCGGCATGCGCCCCCGGCGCTCCTTTTGCTGTGCCGGCCCCATGACCGCTGGGATGTCCCTGCATGATCAACCCTGTCTCAAGAGATGTGCGGCCTCTCTTGCAAAGTAGGTCAGAATCAGGTCCGCCCCGGCCCGCTTGATGGACAGCAGAACCTCCATCATGACCCGCGTACCGTCGATCCAGCACTTCTCCTCCGCGGCCTTGATCATGGCGTACTCGCCGCTCACGTTGTAGGCGGCCACGGGCAGGAGGCAGGCCTCACGGATCCGGTGGATCATGTCCAGGTAGGGAAGCGCCGGCTTCACCATGACCATGTCCGCCCCTTCCTCCACGTCGAGAAGCGCTTCCTTGACGCCCTCCCTGGCGTTGGCCGGATCCATCTGGTAGCTGGATCGGTCTCCGAACTGCGGGGTGCACTCGGCCGCCTCCCGGAAAGGCCCGTAGAACGCGGAGGCGTACTTCACGGCATACGAGAGGATTCCCACGTTGGAACGCCCGGCCCGATCCAGGGCGCTTCGAATGGCCGCGACCCGGCCGTCCATCATATCCGAGGGCGCCACCATGTCCACTCCGGCCTCGGCGTGGCTGACCGCCTGCCTGGCCAGGATCTCGAGGGTGGCGTCGTTGTCCACGTCCCCGTCCCTCAGCACGCCGCAGTGTCCGTGATCGGTGTACTCGCAGAGGCAGACGTCCGTGATGACGGTGAGATCCGGAACCCGGCGCTTGACGGCCGCCACGGCCTGCTGGACGATGCCGTCATCGGCCCATGACCGGGTTCCGGTGGGATCCTTCCGGTCCGGCAGACCGAACACCATGATCGCGGGAATGCCCTCCTCCCGGATGCCTTCCGCCTCCTCCGCCAGGGTGTCCACGGAGTACTGAACCTGCCCGGGCATGGACGAGATGGGGTCCCTCACGCCCGTTCCGGGCTTGACGAACACGAGATAGATGAGATCCTCGACCGAAAGCCGGGTCTCACGGACCATGTCCCGGATGGCCGGGGTTCGTCGAAGCCTGCGCGGCCGAATGATCATGCGTTTCCTCCTTGGTTTTCCGGAAGTGAACGCTCCCCCTGCTCGAGAACGCCTCCCGCCCGCAGGCAGGGAGCAGCCCTTGTATTGCAGGAATCCCCTTTGGAAGTCAAGCGCCCCGCCCGGACATCCGGCCCGGCGCGGGAGTAAGCGCGCACGAAAACGGCGGGGTGTAAAACCCCGCCCTGCGAGCACCGGTCCTTCAGCAACCGCCCCCGGTTGGATGGAAACGCAGCCATGCCCAAAGTTCGTTTATGGATGGGTACGAGCTACCGGATCTCCTCGTCCGTCAGATAGCAGGCCGGATCCGGGGCCCACAAATCCCCGGTGGCCGCCTCGGCCCGGACCCGGAAGTTCCCGGCGCACACTTCCAGCCAGCGGCACCCGGCACACCGTCCAGTCACGTACTCCTTCTTATCCTTCAGTCTCGCCATCAAAGGGTGGGAAAGATCCGTCCAGATCTCGCTGAAGGGGCGCTCCCGAACGTTTCCGAAGCTCTCGTGCCGCCAGAACTGATCCGCGTGCACCGACCCGTCCCAGGAGACGCAGCCGATGCCCCTGCCCGAGCTGTTCCCCTCGTTCATGCGAAGGAGCTCCAGGACCTCGGGGGCACGGGGGTCGCCCTCGCTCAGCATGCGGAGGTAGACATAGGGACCGTCCGCATGGTTGTCCACGGTGAGGACCTCCTTGGCCAGCCCCCGCTCGTGAAGAGCGCGGGTGCGGTCCATGATCAGGTCGACGACGCGTCTCGTCTCGCCGTGGTCCAGGTCTTCCTCCATGAGCTCGGATCCCCGGCCTGCGTAGACCAGATGGTAGAAACAGACCCGGGGGATTTCCTCCTTCTCCAGCAGGTCGAAGATGGCCGGGACCTCGTTCACGTTCATCCGGTTGACCGTAAACCGCAGCCCCACCTTCAGGCCGGCCTTCCTGCAGTTGCGGATGCCGTTCATGGCATCCCTGAAAGCGCCTTTTTTCCCCCGAAAACGGTCGTTGACCTCCTCCATGCCGTCCAGGCTCACGCCCACGTAGGAGAGGCCCACATCGTGGAGACGGCCGGCTGTTTCCTCGTCGATCAGGGTCCCGTTGGTCGAGATCACGGCCCGCATGCCTTTTTTCACCGCATAGCGCGCCAGGGACACCAGGTCGGGGCGTACGAGAGGCTCTCCGCCGGAGAAGAGAACCACGGGAACACCGAAGCCCGCCAGGTCGTCCAGAAGGGCCAGGCCCTCCTCATGGGAGAGCTCCTTCTCGTGAATCCGCTCGTCCGCCCGGGCATAGCAGTGCACGCAGCGCAGGTTGCAGGCCCGCGTTGCGTTCCACACCACCACGGGTTTCTTGTCCTCCGAAAACTGGAGCAGGTGAGACGGCAGCTCTGCGGAACGGCGTCCGTATCGAATGGCATCAGAGGGTTCCACCGTGCCGCAGTACAGCTTGGATATCCCGATCATGAATTCTCTCGTTCGCCTCCTTGCAATTTCCTGCTCCTCGGGTTCTCCTGCTCCTCACAGTAGACGCCGTTCCGGTAGTAGCTCTTGACCAGGTCGTCGATGTACTGCTCCATGTTGCGGACGGCCTCGGAGTTCAACACGAACTCGTCGGTGCCGGCCCGATCCTTGACCAGCTTCAGCCCGTACTCCAGCTTCTTGGCCAGGTTGAAGGCCAGGGGTCCGGCCGGGTGCCCGGTCTCGATGGACTCCGCGATCAGCTCGTCGACCGCCGTCGGGTCGAAGGTGATCCGGATGTCGATCTTGCTCTGCAGGGACGCCTCCTCCTCCCGAATCTGGTCCGCCATCGCCTGAAGCTCATCCACGGCCGTTTCCACATCCGTGGCCTGCTTCAGGTAGAGATCGGCGATCAGCTCGACCCGCCGCTCGGAGATCTCCAGCCCGGTCTTGCGGCGGAAGGCCTGCGTCCGCTCCCGAATAAAGGAGCGAATCTCGGCCAGCTCCTTTTCCGCGGCCCGCTCGAACCGCTCGGCCCGCCCGGCATCATCCGGCTTCTCCGTGATGGCGCGCAGCTCCGACCCGGGATCGTCCACCAGCTCCGGGGTGACCAGAAGCGTCAGTGTCCGCGTGGAAGGCAGATGCTTCTCGAACGGAATCAGGATCTTCTCGATAGCGCTCACGAGACCCCGGGCGCCGGTCTTCTCTGCGGCCGCCCGCTCCGCGATCTTGTAAAGAGCGTCGTCCTCGAACTTGATGTCGATGCCGTAGGCCCGGAAATCCCGGCGCTTGCTCAACACGACCGGGTTGTTGGGATTCTTGAGGATCTCCACCAGATCGTCCCGGGTGAGCTCGTCAAACACCACGACGACCGGGAGCCTTCCTACGAACTCCGACTCGAAGCCGTACTCGATGAGGTCCTGGGCCATGACCTCCTTGAGGATCTCCCAGGGGACCTCTGTGGGTCGAACATCCGCCTCGAACCCGATGCCCTGCTTCTGCAGCCGCTTCTTGATGATCTCGGCCAGGTCTCCGAAGGCCCCGCTCATGATGAACAGGATGTTCCTGGTGTTGACGATCCGTTTCTCCTTCTTTCCGGTCCGCCTGTACTGCTCGATCGCCTGGATCTGGCTGACGGCGTCGTGGGGCACCTTCAGGTCCACGTCGGTCTCTTCCATGGGTTTGAGGAGTGTCCGCTGCACGCCGGTCCGCGACACGTCGTGTCCGATGATGTTGCCGGAGGAGGCGATCTTGTCGATCTCATCGATGTAGATGATTCCGTTTTCCGCCCGCTCGATGTCGTCGTCCGCCTCGTTCACCAGGTCCCTCACGAGGTCTTCAATGTCCCCGCCGACGTAGCCGGTCTCACTGAACTTGGTGGCGTCCCCCTTGATAAAGGGAACACCGAGCTTCTGTGCGATCAGCTTGATCATGTAGGTCTTGCCGACACCGGTCGGTCCGATCATCAGAACGTTGTTCTTGATCATTCCCACACCGGCCGTGCGCCGTTTGTCACCCGTCTGCTTGAGCTGCTTGATCCGGTTGAAATGGGTGCAGATCTTCGTGGACAGGACGGCCTTTGCGTCCGCCTGCTTTACCACGAACTCCTCCAGGAAGGCCTCCAGCTCTTCCGGCAGCATGTCGAACTGCGTTTCCTCGCCCTCCCCGCCGCCTCCCTGGACATCGTCGGTTTCCTGCGCCTGTCCCTGCGGGTAGACAAAGGGGGAGATGATCTTGATCCGGTTGCCGTATTTCTTGGAGAGATACTCGCTGAGCTCCTTCTCGAGCTCCTTCTGGTTGGGGAGCTTTTCCCCGCCTTCTCTTGTATTGTTTATGGAGTGTTCCATTCGCTCCTCTCATTCATTGCTGTATCGGTGTTCAGTCCGTTTCCGGCGGATGCCGTACAAAATACTATAGGCATTGACACCGCCGTTTTCAACCCCGGACCTCCGCCGGCCGGCCGGACTGCCTGTTGTATTGACTCCGGCTCCCCTTTTGTTTACCATCGGCCCAGATCGAACGACTTGGATTCGGCCTTCCTGTTCCCACCCCAACCCGCACCCTGACCGGACGAGGAGTCGCCCATGGTATCCCGGCTTGAAGTGGCGCTCAAAGATGAGTTGAGAGACGCCGAAGGGGATGGTGTCAGAAAAAAGGCCCTGAACTACTTCGGCATCGAAGCCCGGGACATTCGGGTCATCCGCGTCCTCACCATCGACGCGGACCTGAGCGTGGAGCAGCTCGAGACGGTCCGCACGTCGCTCTTCACCAACCCGGTCATCGAGCGGTCGTCCTTCTCGCCCCTGGCGGAAGCGTTCGACTGGATCATCTGGATCGGCTTCAGGCCCGGCGTGCGGGACACCCAGGGCAGCACGGCCGTGGAGGCGATCGAGGACCTGTTGAAGACCGGCTTCGAAGCCGGGGAGAACGTCTACACCTCCAAGCTCTACGTGATCCGGGGGGAGCTCGACCGCCCGGACGTCGAGACGATCGCCGCAGAGATCCTGGCCAACGACATCATCCAGCAGTGGAAGGTGTATGCCCGCGAGGACTGGGACCCCGGGAAGGGAATCGGGTTCCACGTCCCCAAGGTCATTCTCGACCACGAGCCGAGCGTGACCACCATCACCGTCTCGAGCGACGAGGACCTGAGAAGGATCTCCTCGGAGCGGAACCTGGCGCTCCAGGACAGCGACATCCCCGTCATCCGCAGCTACTTCCTGCGGGAGGACGTTCTGGCCGAGCGCCGGCGTTTCGACCTGGATCCACCCACGGACGTGGAGCTGGAGTACATCTCCCAGGCCCGCAGCGACCACTGCAATCACAACACCTTCAGGGGCCGCTTCCGGTACAGGGACGCTTCCACCGGTGAAGAGACCGTGGTGGACAACCTCTTCAAGACCTGTATCGAGGCGCCCACGCTGGAGGTTCAGGAGCGAAAGGACTGGGTGGTCTCGGTCCTCTGGGACAACGCGGGCGTGGCTCGTTTCGACGAAACACACAACTACGTCATCACCGGCGAGACGCACAACAGCCCCTCCAACATGGAGGCCTACGGCGGGGCCATCACGGGGATCGTCGGCATCTACAGGGACCCGCTCGGAACCGGCCTGGGGTCCAGGCTCATCATGGGCATGTACGGCTACTGCGTCGGCCACCGGGACTACACCGGTCCGCTACGGCCCCGCCTTCACCCGAGAAGGCTGCTGGACGGCGTCATCGAGGGTGTCCGGGACGGGGGAAACAAGAGCGGCGTGCCCACGCCCTTCGGCCAGCTCCTGTTCGACCACGGGTACATGGGCAAGTGTCTGGTCTTCGTGACCGCCCTGGGGATCATGCCCTCGGAGATCAGCGGAGCCCCCAGCCACCGGAAGACGACGCTCCCGGGGGATCTCGTGGTCATGTGCGGGGGCCGCGTGGGCAAGGACGGGATCCACGGCGTGACAGCCGCATCGGAGACGTTTTCCGAGCACACCCCGGCCGGCCACGTGCAGATCGGGGACCCGTACACCCAGAAGAAGATGCACGACTTCCTCCTCGAGGCCAGGGACGAGGGCTTGTTCACCTTCATCACGGACAACGGCGGAGGCGGCCTGTCCTCGTCGGTGGGGGAATCGGCCCGGTTTTCCGGCGGGTGCCGCGTGGATCTGGACCGCGTCCCGCTCAAGTACGAAGGCCTGGACCAGTGGGAGATCTGGGTCTCCGAGAGCCAGGAGCGGATGACCGTGGCGGTGCCCAAGGGCCGCCTGGAGCGCTTCATGGAGCTCTCCCGCAAGCACGCCGTGGAGAGCACGGTCATCGGCGAGTACAACGACTCAGGCTACCTCCGCCTGGACTACCGCGGAAGGACGTGCGCCCTCATCCGCATGGACTTTCTGGAGTCCGGGTTTCCCCAGTGGGAGTTCGAGGCCGACTGGACTCCCCCCGCCGTGAGAGGGCTCGCAGAGCCCGTGATCGGGGAGCCCGGGGATCACGGCGCGCTCCTCGGAGACATGCTCGAGCGGCCGAACATCTGCGCCCGTAACTGGATCGCCCGGCAGTACGACCACGAGGTCCAGGGTGGAAGCGTAATCAAGCCCCTGGTGGGCAGGAGGAGAGACACTCCCAGCGACGCGGTGGTGATCCGGCCGGTCCTGGACGCCTACCGGGGCATCGCGGCCACCCAGGCCATGAACCCCTTCTACAGCCTGATCGACACCTATCACATGACCGCGGTCACCATCGACGAGGCCCTCCGCCGCGTCCTGGCCGTCGGCGGGGACCCCGGCCGGGTGGGCGGTGTGGACAACTTCTGCTGGCCCACCATCCAGTACGACCCCGAGACCAACCCGGACGGGCGGTACAAGGCCGCCCAGCTCGTCCGCTCCAACTGGGCCCTGCGGGACGTCTGCCGGGCCTACGAGATCCCCCTGCTCTCCGGAAAGGACAGCATGTATATCGACGGGAACCTGAAGGGCCCCTACGGGGAGACCCGGAAGGTGAGCGGACTGCCCACACTGCTGTTCACGGCCAGCAGTATCGTGGCGGACATCCGGAACTGCCTGACCATGGATGCAAAGGCCGCCGGCGATCTGGTTTACGTGGTGGGAGAGACGCGGGACGAGCTGGGCGGAAGCGAGTTCTACCAGATGATGGGAGAGATCGGGCTGAACGTTCCCCGGGTGGACCCCGCGGTGCTCGCGGACCGCTACCGGACATTCCACCGGGCCGTGGAAAGCGGCCTCCCGGCCTCGGCCCATGCCGTGGCCCGGGGAGGGCTCGCGGTCCACCTCGCCCTCATCGCCATGGCCGGCGAGCTGGGCATGGAGCTGGATCTCCCGTCCGTGCCTGCGTCCGAACCCCTGTCCCCCTCCCGTCTCCTCTACTCCGAATCGGCGGGCCGGTTCGTGTGCACCGTGGCCCCGGAAAACCGGGAGCCCTTCGAGGAGCTCTTCTCCGGACAGCCGGCGGCCCGGATCGGCCGGGTGACCGGGACCGCGCGCCTGGTGATCCGCGGAGAGGACGGAACCCCGCTGATCGACAAGCCGGTTCAGGAGTTGAAAACGCGCTGGATGAACCCTTTCGGAGGCCTCGTATGACAATCGTCCGAGCACTGGTCATGACCGGATACGGGCTCAACTGCGACTACGAGACGGAGCATGCCCTTCGTCTCGCCGGGGCCGAGCCCCTTCCGGTGCATATCAACGAGCTCCTCGCCGGCGACCGCCTGGATGAGTTTCATCTGCTCGTCTTCGGCGGCGGCTTCAGCTGGGCGGACGATCACGGCGCCGGCGTGTTGCTCGCCGCCAAGCTGAGGAATAACATCGGGGACCAGATCGAGCGCTTCGTCGCCCGGGGAGGGCTCATCATCGGTATCTGCAACGGCTTCCAGTCCCTGGTCAACCTCGGGCTCCTCCCCGGCTTCGACGGGAACTATGCGGAGCGGCGGGTCGCCGTCACCTACAACGACTCGGGGAACTTCATCGATACCTGGGTTCACCTGGCCGTGAACCCGGACTCCCCCTGCGTGTTCACGCGCGGAATCGAGAGGCTCGAGCTTCCGGTCCGGCACGGCGAGGGAAAGGTCGTCACCGACCCGGACGACGTCCAGAGGCTGGTGGAAGGCGGGCAGGTGGTCATGCGTTACGCGGACGAGGAAGGCCGTCCGGCCGACGGCCGATGGCCTGAAAACCCCAACGGCTCACTGCTGGACATCGCCGGCATCTGCGATCCCACGGGGAGGATCTTCGGGCTCATGCCCCACCCCGAAGCCTTTCACCACATCACCAACCACCCCGAGTGGACCCGCCGGAAGGAACGTCTCGCCCGCGAGGGCAGGGAATCGCCCCCCGATGAAGGCGAGGGCGTCCTCGTCTTTCGAAACGCCGTGGCCTATGCCCGGCAGCACCTCTTGTGAAGACCCGCGCCGATCGGTCTCAGGCCCTTCCGGTTCAACGTCCAAGGCCCGTCCGGCTGAGCGGGTCTTGGATCCTCGAAGCGAATTCTCTCACTCAAAACGGCAGGGTCAGGGAGTAGATGGTCGATCCCCTCCGCACGAACAGGGTCAGCGACGGAAGCTGGTGATATCGGCTGATCGCCTTCTCGAAGGCCCCCACGTCGGGGGTTTCCGCCTGGTTCACCTTGAGGATCAGGTCGCCCGGCTGGAGCCCGCTTCTCGCAGCCTCCGACCCCCTCCGAACGCCCTTGATGACCACGGCCGATTCCAGGCCGTACTGCCGGGCCAGGCTCCGGCCCGTCTCCTCCACCTCGATCCCCATCCTCTGTTCCACCAGATCCAGCGCCAGATCGGGCGGAAAGGGCGCCAGCACCACCATCACCTGCCGGGTCTCCCCGTCGCGGAACAATTCGAGATCCACGCGGTTCCCGGGGGTGTACTCGGCCAGGGCGCTGCGGTAGTCCGATAACGAGTCGACGCGCTCCCTCCCGATGCGCAGCAGGATGTCTCCGCGCCGGATTCCGCCACCGGATGCCGGGCCCGCCTCGTAGACGTCCCGGATCAGGACGCCGCCCTGTTCCCGCGGCACCTCAAAATGGATCCGGAGGTCCTCGCTGAGCTCCTGGATCTCCAGCCCGACCCAGGGGAAGCGCACCTCGCCGGCGCGTATCAGCTCCCGGACGATCCGCCCGGCCTTGTTGACCGGGATGGCGAACCCGATCCCCTGGGCCTTCTGATAGATGGCCGTGTTGATGCCGATGAGGTCCCCGTTGATGTTGAGCAGGGGGCCGCCGCTGTTGCCGGGATTGATGGAGGCGTCTGTCTGAATGAAATGGTTGTAGACCATCTCTCCCGAACGGACCGTCCGGTCGACCGCGCTCACCACGCCCGTGGTCACGGTGTGGGACAGGCCGAAAGGATTCCCGATGGCGATGACCGTCTCCCCGATCATCAAATCGTCCGAGTCGCCCATGCCGATCTCGGGAAGAGGCTCGTCCACATCGATCTCGAGAACCGCCAGATCGGACCGCGGGTCCGTGCCCAGGATCCGGGCCTGGAACTCCTGCCGGTCGGCGGTCATGACCTTGATCTCAGACGCCCTGGATACCACGTGGTGGTTGGTGATGACGTGCCCCTGTCTGCCGTCGATGATCACGCCCGAACCGAGGCTGTTGCGCGTGTACTCCCGGTTGAAGAAGTCGGGGAAAAAATCCCGAAAAAAGTCGTCCCCGCTGAACGGGAACCCCGGATGAACGCGCTCCCGGACCACGGTGGCGACGTTGACCACGGCCGGGCTGACCCGCTCGACCGCACGAACCACGGCACTTCTCCTGAGATCGGTCTCCGCAGCGCTCCCGAAGCCCGGCCGCAAAACCAGGGCCGGGCAAAGCAAAATTACGGCGATCCACACTGCGCCGGGCACACGCCGGCTCGGTTGGCGGATCCTCTCCCTGTGGGCGCCCCGGCAATCCCGGCGTCCGTCGCGGCGGTTGATCTTCATCTTACACACTCCCTCCCGGCTCGGGTGTGTCCTTTGCAGCCAGATGCTCCTCCAGCACGGCCTGAAGCGCATCCGTTCGGCCGTGGTAGAAGTGATCCGCGCCCGGGATCACTCGGAAGGCCGCCTCGGGGTTCCATCGGGGAACCAGCTCCGCCAGGTGGGATGCTCCGGCGATCTCGTCCCGCTCGCCCGTGACCACCAGCCCGATCCTGGGTTCGAGCCCCAGGAAGGAGAAGTCCATGAAGTCTACCGGGGGGGAAACCATGACCACGTCTCTGATCTCCGGCATCCGGTTCAGGGCCCTCGCGTTCACCCACGTGCCGAAGGAGTAGCCGGCCAGGTGGATGGCGCTCGAACCGGACGCGGCCAGCAGGGTCGCAGCGTGCCGGACATCATCCATTTCGCCTTCGCCGTTCTCGAAACGGCCTTCGCTGCCGCCCGTGCCTCGAAAGTTGAACCGGAGCGTGGTGAACCCAGCCCGGGCATAGGCATCCACCAGGGCCTGAACCACGTTGTTGTGCATGTCCCCGCCGTAAAGGGGATGGGGATGGGTGACAACGACCCCTTTGCCGCCCGGCCTGCGGCCGAGCAGACCCTCAAGGCTCAGGGAACCGGCCGATATTCGAACCGCCTCTTCCATCCGCTTGCGTCCCTCACCACCCCGGTCCGAAAATTATCGGAGCCAGGGATTGGTACGGCGCTCCTCCTCAATGGTCGAAGAGGGGCGCATGCCGTAGTCGTGGCCCGGCCAGACCCTCGTATCGCCGGGCAGGCCGAGAAGCCGGGTTCGAATGGACTCCATGAACTGCTGCGCCGACGCCCCGGGCAGATCGGTCCGGCCCACCGCTCCCACGAACAGGGTGTCCCCGGTGAACAGGTTCCCCTCCCCCAGCAGGCAGATCCCCCCGGGGCTGTGCCCCGGGGTGTGAATAACCTCCAGGGAAACCGTCCCCGCCGGCACCCGGTCGCCGTCCTCCACATGCTCGTCGGCCGCAGGGGACGGGGTGAACCCCATCTGGCTGGCCATCTGCCGACCTTCGGCGGAGTTGAACAGCTCGTCGTCCATCGGATGCATCACAATCTTCGCCCCGGTCAGCTCTTTCATCCGGGCGTTTCCGCAGGTGTGATCCGGATGGCCGTGGGTGTTGACGATCCGGCTCAGGTGAAGCCCGAGATCCTGAATGCGCGCGTAAACGCGGTCCTCGTCCCCGGCCGGATCGATGACCAGGCACTCTTTGGTTTCCGGACAGCCCACCAGGTAGCAAAAAACCTCCATAAATCCCACTTTGATCTGCTCCAGAATCATGTCACTCCTCCGTTGAATCCTCGATCTCCGTGTCATGGTTCATTTCGACCGGCGCGACAAAGAGCGGCCGTTCGGGGGTCGTTGATCGTCTACTCGCGAGGGAAAAAGATCTCGTGGATGGCGCAAACGGCGTCCCTCAGGTCCCGGGTCCGCACGATGAAGTAAAGCGCCACCCGTGACGGGCCGAACGAGATCATCTCGACGTTCACACCGCGCTCGGCCACCGCCGTGAAGCACCGGGCCGCGATGCCTTTTCCCGTTCCCAGTCCTTCGCCCACCAGGGAGACCAGGGCCACGTCCCCGGTCTTTTCGAGCTTGCGATACGGCCGGGGACGGAGCTCCTTGAGGGCCAGACGGCCGTCCTCCACGTCTCCGCGGGCGAGCAGGATGCTGATCACGGTCTGGGAAGTCACCACGGACTTGATGTTGATGCCCGACTCGGTGAGCCGATTGGCCACCAGGCCCAGGATGCCCGGCCGGGCGCCGACCCCTGAGGCGTGGACCTTGAGGATGCCGATGTCCGTGTCGTGGGCCACGCTCTTGATGATCCGGCTGGACTTGCGTTTCCCGGGGGCGATCAGGCTTCCGGGCCCGTCGGGGTTCAGCGTGTTCTTGATCACGATTTGCAGCCGGGCGCGCCTCAGGGGCTCTACGGTTCTCGGATGGAGAATCTTGGCCCCGAAGTAGGAAAGCTCAGCCGCCTCGTCATAGGAAAGGGACGGGATCAGGCGGGCGCCCCGGACAAGCCGGGGGTCGGCGCTCATGTACCCGGCCACGTCCTTCCAGACCTCCAGTACGTCCGCCTTCAGGGCGGCCGCGAGCACCGCAGCCGAGTAGTCGCTGCCTCCCCGCCCGAAGGTGGTGATGTCGCCCCGCTCGCTCACACCGTAGAACCCGGGAACAAACAGGACGCCCTTCTTTCCCGTGAGCGGAAGAAGGTGGGTTTCCAGGTTCTTCGAGGTCCTGCGGAGATCGGCCGTGGCGTCCCCGTACTTGCCGTCCGTGAGCATCCCGATCCGATGCGGCATCAGGCAGTCGGCTTCCACGTGCCGGCTTCTGAGAGCGGCGGTCAGGAGCCCGGCGGAGAACCGCTCTCCATAGCTGCTGATCATGTCGAGCATCCGCCTGGTGATCTCGCGGGTGAAGTTCAGGCCGTAGTAGAACCGCTCGATCTCCCGCAGCATGCGATCGAGCTCCCTGGCGTACGGATTGACCGCACTTTCCCGCTGAAACACGTGGCGCGCCACGCGCATGTGTTTTTTCCTGAGACCCGCCACGATCTCGGGGATCTTCTCCTCGTTCTCCAGCGCATCCCGGGAGCCTTGAATGAGATCATCGGTCACGCCGTTGAGGGCGGAGACGACCACCACGTTCCCGATCCCTCGTTCCGCGATCAGATCGAGGATGCGGGCGATGTTCTTTCTTCCTTTGAGGCATCCGCCTCCAATCTTGATGACCTTCATGCAGGTCTCCCCATGCCGGGCCGAACGACCGGCTTCGCTCCCCTTTCCACTCTTCAGACCCGCAACTCCTCCCCCGACCGGCTCGGCAACCCGGAGAACCGCTCGAAAAGCGACTCCATCTCCGCTTTCATGCCGTCAGGGATCAGGGCGAGCTTCTCCTCGGGCAGCTGCACGAACTCACCCCTGCTGTAGGCGAGACGGGTTCCCTCCGCGCTGAAAAGATCCGCCTTGACCTGGATTCTCGGGGGAGGGCCGTCGCCTGCCAGTCTTCCCTTCACAATGAGCGGGACCTCCACCGGAACCGGTTTCAGGTACTTCACCTCCATCTTCCTCGTCACGAAGAAAACCCTCCGAAAGTAGAGGATCGTCCACGACATGACCTCGTCCAGCAGGGTGGAGATGATGCCTCCGTGCGCCATTCCCTCCCAGCCCATACGGTGCCGGTCCAGCGTCACATCCGCGCAAACCGCATCTTCCCGGGTATAAAATTGAAGATGCAGCCCGCACGGGTTGTCCGTTCCGCAGGCGAAGCAGTGATGCCCCTGCGGCTTGGGAATTCGGATCTTCGGTTCATTCATCGACAAAAGGCCCTCTCTTTCCGGCAACGTCGAACGGCTGTGTTCGTCGTGCCCCGAACCGCCAATGTGTGCCACACCATGTCCTGGTCCCACTCGCGGGCGATCTCCATTCCCATCCCACGCAGGCGGTCTTTCAAGGCTCGGGCCTGGGTTCTCATCAATCCGGAGAACACGATCCACCTTCGCTTCCAAAGGCCCTCGTTCCTCAACAGATCCAGGATCACCTCGTAGTGGATGTTGGCCAGGACCAGCTCACCGCTTCGGTCCAATACGCCCTCGGCGGGACCCAGTACGGTCTCAACCCTGGAATCGAGTCCATTGAGCTTCACGTTTCGAGCGGCCGTGTGGACACAAAGCGGATTGAGATCCACGGCCACCACTCGCCCGGCCCCCAGGAGACCGGCGGCCACAGCCAGCACGCCCGTACCCGTACCCAAGTCCAGCACGGTTTCGGGCGGATCGTTCCGCCACAGCCAGGACAGGGCCTCAAGACACTCCCGGGTGGTCGGGTGCAGGCCGGAGCCGAAAACCACCCCGGGATCGAGCAGCATGCGCAGGGCCGCTTTCCGCGGCGGCCCGGGAACCTCCCATGCAGGGCAGATCTCGAAGTCTCCCGCGAAAAACCGCTCGAACCGGTCCCCGAGCCACTCCTCGTAAGTGAAACGGTGGTCTTCTACGTACTGCAGCTCGCTGTGGTCCTCCACCACCCGGAGAACCCGGTCCTCGGCCGGCTCTGAAAAGAAAAGAAACGAGGACGCACCTTCCACCCAGTTTCCCAGGAACGTCTCCCCCAGGCCGGGCTCGACTTCCGGGGATACCACACCCTCTAAGCAGTACACGTACAGGTGGCCGGGGGGTTGACCGGACGTGCCGCCTCCTTCGTTGTTCCGCCTCATGCCGTTGGTCCCATGCAGCCCTGTGGTTGTTTTCGAACGCGGCCCGAGATCCCGAGACATGCCCTTTACAGCGCCCAGAAGACCGAGCGCACAATGTAGGTTCCGGACGGCGCAAAAGTCAAGGGCGCACCAGGAAAACAGCCCTTCGCTCAAGCGAAGGGCTGTTCATCGCCGGATTCAAGGGTATGGCCTTCAGCTTCGATATCTGCCCTTGGCATTACAATAGGTTATAGCGTTTCCAGTGGCGGGTGAGCTTGTTTTTGCGAACCCGTCAATCCTTGCGCCACCGGGCCCCAAGGATCAAAATGACGACCTCGGC
>JAIPEI010000039.1 GCA_021737245.1 Deltaproteobacteria bacterium
AGAGATCCATGATGGCTGCCTCGAGTGCGGTCAAGGGATAGCTTCAGGAAAGAGCGTACAGGAAGAGCGGGGGGTTGTCCAGTCATTTGTGTAATGCGTTGAGGCCACTCAAGATAGCGACAAGGACAAATCCGCCCTGTGGAGAGGGGAGGATGACTTGACCTGCGCCGCCCTTCGTTTTATCATCGCGCGGATGAACCGCAGGACCGGCGGCGGATCCGCTCCCGGTCCAGGGGCCGTCTAGAAAGGACCGACATGAATCGGGCGGATTTTCTCAGCCGCGTTCCGCTCTTCGCTCTCCTGAAGAGAGAAGAGCTGGAGGGGCTTGCCGAACAGACCGAAGAGCACCGGGTCGAGGCCGGGACGGTGATCATCCGCGAGGGGGACCTTGACCGCCGGATGTTCATGATCATCAGTGGCAGAGCGTCCGTGGTCATCGGGCTGGGAAGTCCAAGGGAACGAACACTGGTCGAGTTGGGGGCCTGCGGTTATTTCGGGGAAATGGCCCTGATCGACGACCTGGTGCGGTCGGCCAGTGTGTTGGCACTCGAGGAGACCCGCCTGCTGAGCCTCCAGGCCGGCACCCTGCTCGATTCCATCGGCAGCTACCCGAGTCTCGCCATGGAGCTTCTCCAGACCATGAGCCGTCGGGTCCGGGCGCTGGAAAAGAGCCTGATGAGCACGCTGGGCGGTGTCCTCCCCATCTGCGCCAACTGCAAGCAGATTCGCGATGAAGGCGGTTCGTGGGTGCCCATCGAGGTGTTCATTCGCGACCGCTCGGACGCCGAGTTCAGCCACGGCATCTGCCCCAGGTGCCGCGAGATCCTGTATTGACCCAGCCGCTCGGATCCCGGAAATCGTCAAGGAAAACCCATTCCTCCCTCGCCGCGTTTTTGTCAGCAGGCCGGACGGAGCGGGTCTTCGACCGGGATCAGGGGGTTGCACATTCCGGGATATTTTACGTCATGCCGCCGAGCCGTAGAACCCGGTTTCCGCCGCGCGGCATCATGAAGGTTGAAGAGCATCCGGGAGACACAGTGGAGAAAAGGCCGGGGGCGTTGTTCCGGGAGTCTGCAGAGCGAATCTCCGGCCGCCGAAGAAGCGGAGGTCACGAATGAGGAAGCACCGAAGTGAAGTGACGGATCCGGTCGAGATCCGGCGCATTCTGGAGTCCACGAACATCGGCCGGTTGGCCACCATTGGAGAGGACGGCTATCCTTACATCACGCCAGTCAATTTCGTGTTCCATCAAGGATGCGTCTACTTTCACTGTGCGCTCGAGGGAGAGAAGCTGGACAATATCCGCAGGATCCCCCGGGTCTGCTTCGAGGTGGACGTGCCGCTCGCCTACCTGGACATCGGCTTCGATCCGAGCCGCCCCGCCTGCCACCTGCACCAGTTCTATCACTGCGTCATCATCCGAGGGACCGCGTCATTGGTGAGGGACGTCGCCCTGAAAGTGGACGCCCTGAACGCCCTGATTGGAAAGCACGAGCCGGGAAAGCCTTTTGCGCCGGTGACCGAGGAAACCCCCCAGGCAAGAGCCTGCGAGGTGGTGGAGGTTCGGCCTGAGACGACCACGGCCAAGAGCGATCTGGCGCAGGGGAAGGATGAGGAGTTTCGAAAACGCCTGGTCCGCTATTTCGCCGGCCGCGGCCTGCCCGGCGATGCGGAGACCGTGAAAGCCATGGGTGAGTAACCGAAGGTCGCTGTTCCGTTGCCACGCGTGAGCATACGTTTTTCGACAAACACCCTTTCCGCCTCGGTGACGTACAGGTCTCAACCGCTGTCCCGGTGTTGCCCTGGAGCGCGCTTCTCCAGCTCCCGACCCCGGCACTGGAGCTCCTCCCCGGCCATGCGAAACGCGGTTCGCGTGAGGAACCATTCTCTCCGCCGCAGCGTGAGGCGCCGGTGGTAGGAGCGGGGGTCGACCTCCTGCCTCTCGATCTCTGTCCAGAACCCCGTCCCGGAGTACCGCCAGAGCTTGTCTGCATCCTTCACCAGCCGCTCCTCGAGGCTCCCGGCCTCCATGGTGGAGTCGTGCCGTTCGATGATTCGAACGATCCGGCGTGTCAGCCGCTCGTCATAGCCCAGCGATTCGAGGATCCTGCGGGCAATGGATGCGCCCTCGATCTCGTGAATCCTGTTCACCTCCCGGGCCTCGGCCTTGCCGTCTGCGCGCACGCCGAATGCGGCGGAGATCTTGACGGGATCCACGGCCGACCATCCCACGTCGTGAAGAATGACCGCCGGCTCCACGACTCTCCGGTCCCCTCCCTCCTGCTCCAGCAGGGCGAGGGCCCACTGGCGGGCGATGCGCGTATGAAGACGATCTCCGCGGACCTCCAGGTAGATATCGGCTTCCTCAAAAAGACGGGTCTCGAGCTCCGGCCATGTCCAGACAGTGTTCATCGACGTTCTCCGTGACCGACCGGTCCTGTTAGAATGGTCGATTCATCTTTTCCGGTTTTTCTCCTCACTGCGTCATCTCTTGACATCTTCTGACTTCCTTTGGATACTTGTAACACTATAGCGATCCCGCCCCACCCGCTACATGGATGAGCGGTTTCCGGTCCCGTTTCGATCAAGGTCCGGACATGGATGGATCCAGCGCATCGAACATGCGGCGGCCTCAACTCCGAAAGGCGGTTTACCTTGACTCGCGGAAGCCAGCGCAAGACGCCCGTCGCTTACCTCGTGCCCGTGCCGGCCGAGACCTTCACCCATCCGGTCCGGTTGGAACATGCCGAAACCACCATCGGCCGGGACACCTCCAACAGCATCCGCCTGGCTCATGGAGCGGTCTCCCGTTCGCACGCCAAGATCTCGAGAGTCGGCGACCAGTATGTCCTGACCGATCTCCAATCCCGAAACGGAACGTTTGTCAATCGAACGCGAGCCCGGCGCGCCGTCCTGAATTCGGGAGACACGATCTATTTCGGGAACCGTGCTTTCCTGTTCAAGCTGGATCGGGAAGCCCCTTCGCCTGACCCCGAGCAGCCGCTCTCCATCCCGGCGACGGTAACGATCACCGAGGATGCGGACATCGATCCCACCGATCTCGTAGCCCGCGAGGCGGACCTCGCGATTCACACCTTTCTCCACCCTTCGGAGGCGGAGTGCGATCAAAGCGATCCCTCCAGCGTGGCCCATCAGCGTCTCTATCTGCTCTATCAGCTGAGTGAACAGGTTCGCTCGGGCGGAGAGCCGGACGAGGTGCTGAGCCGGGGGCTCGATCTGATCTTTCAGGCCGTTCCGGCCGCGGAGCATGCCGTGGCCCTCCTCCGGGAGGAGGAGACCACAGGACCCCTGGAGGTTCGTGCGGTCCGATTCCGCAATCCGGCGAAAGACGGCGGTCCGATCCCGATCAGCCGAACGGTGCTGGACTGGGTCATGACCGAAGGTGTGGCCCTCGTAAGCCGCGACGCCTTGGACGACTCGAGGTTCGAGTCGTCCGAATCCATTCGGGTGCACAACCTCAAGTCCATCATCTGCGTCCCCATGATGATCGACCGCCGGGTCGTCGGGGCGGTTCACCTGGACACAGGCGACTTCCTGAACCCTCTGACCGCGTTCGACATGGAGTTCGTGGCGGCGGTGGGCAACGAGATCGCCGTCTGGATCGAAAACCATCGCCTTCAACGCAACGCCATCCGGAACGAGCGCATGGCGGCCATCGGCGTAACCGTCACCAATGTAGCCCATAACCTCAAGAACCTGCTTCACATGAGCATGAACGCCGTCGCCCTGATGGACCAGCGCCTGGAGGTTGTAAAGGACGAGAGGATTCATACGCGTTGGCATCTCGTCCGGCGGTGCCTGGAGCGGATGAACCGCCTGGCGGCCGACATGCTCGAGTTCTCCCGGATCGAGCCGTCCCCACGGGACTGGATCGACGTAAACAGTGCGCTTCATGACAATCGGGAGCTTTTCGAGAAGCAGCTGAGAGGAGCCGGCATCGAGCTGGTGTGGGATTTGGCCCCCGGCCTTCCCCGCTGCCTCCTGGATGCGATTCAGCTTCAACGGGCCGTTCTCAACCTGGTGGTCAATGCGGAGGACGCCCTGAAAGACGTCCCTGACGGTCGAATTGTGATTTCCACCTCCATGGACGACCATGGGCGCCTGAATGTCAGCATATCGGACAACGGGTGCGGGATTCCGTCGGGGGAGTTCGACAAGATCTTTCAGCTCTTCTACACGACCAAGGGATCCGATGGAAGCGGCCTGGGCTTGCCCATGGTCCAGAAGTTCGTAAAAGCGGTGAACGGCAGGATCGAGGTGGAGTCCGAGCCGGGGAAGGGCAGTGCCTTCCGGCTGGTATTCTCCCGGACCTTTGAGGAGCCCCCCCGGCAGGCCGTGCCTCAAGCGTAGTCGCTTTCTTCCGCTGAGGAGGCCCGGGGGGAGTCCGTCGCCCGCCGCATCCACTCCTGAACGGCCTCCCGAAACATCCGCTCGTACCCCTGAAGGCCACCGAGCCCTTTTCGCCCGAAAAGAAAATTGATCTCCACGACGAGTGGAGGTCCGCCTCCCGCAGGGAACATGATGTCGAAGGCCGCCAGATCAATGCCGGTCCTGCGGCCCAGCTCCACGGCCAGGTTCCTTCCTTCGCGCTGCTGGTCCGGCAGCAGCCCGAAATCGATCCTGGCCCCCTTGGACACGTTGTTGTAGAAGGAGTCTCCGCCCACTCGAAAGTAGCTCTCGACCCGGCTCCCCATGAGGACCACGCGCAGATCCCTCCCGGCGTTGTCGATCCACTCCTGGATCAGGACGGGTTCTCCCCGGGGAAGCCGGACGAGGCGTCGAAGGTAGTCGGAGCGGGAGGCGACGGGAAAGACGGCGGACCCTCCGCCTCCGGTATCCCCCTTGAGCACGAACGGGAGAGGCAGGGGCGGCGGTCCGAGCTCTCCTGCCCGCAAGGCCGCTTCTGACGACTGATAGAGCACGGTGTGAGGGTGGGGTACGCCGAGACGACGGAAGAGGCGGATCTGCCTGGCCTTCCCGCGGTAGGCGTATCGAGGCGCCAAATGGGGAAAGTGGGATCTGGCCAGGCGGGTGACCTCGCGGTAGCGGGCTGGCGGGCAGTACTTGGGCATGAGCACGCCGGCGGCGCCGGCGATCAGGCGGGCGGTCTCCTCATCCAGGGGACCGATGGGCGGCAGATTCTCGTCCAGCCGGATTCGATGGTGAAGGGAGACAAAGTAGTGTCCGTACCGTGGCCTTTCCTCCAACGGCGCCTCCACCTAATCGCCCACGGGGTGCCAGGTCTGGGTTCTGAAGAGAAAAGCGATGTACCCCCTGACCTTCAGGGTGTCCTCCTCGCGCCAGATCTTGCAGCGATAGACCTTGCCGTTGTCCGGATCCAGGATTTTGCCGTCGGCGTACTCGTTTCCGTCCGGCTGCTTTTCCAGATCCCACATGATCTCCATGCCCATGATGGGCTGATCCTTTTTCTCGCCCGGGCACTGATCGCAGCGCTTGCCCGGCTCGCTCTGCAGCAGCTTCACCACCTTTCCGCAGAGCTTCCCGCCTCTCTCGAAAATCTGTACATGTGACTTGGGTGTCTTTCCATCGTCATCGATGGTCTTCCAGAGACCGATCGGGGAGTCCTCCGCGTAGGCCTGTCCTGTGAGGAAAACGGTCAGAAGCAGTAGAGACAGTGTTCTTGCGATGCGGCTCTTCATGATGACCTCCCGTTCCGATGGAATGCTTGGAATGCGGGATTATAGGACCTCTGCAGAGGAGAGTCAACGAGACCGGCGGGCGATTTCTTCAAGGAGGTCATGGCGGGACGCCGCTGCGAGCCGAAACCTGGTGTCGCGCAGCAGAGAAAAGTCGCCGAAGGGGATTCCGTTTACGGCCCAGACGCCTCCGGCCCGACCCAGGATGTACAGGCCGGCGGAGACGTCCGTGGCCCGAATGGAGCCCCGCCCGTCGACGTGGGCGTCCAAAAGGCCCTCGGCCACCCGGCACAGGCTCGAGGCCGCGCACCCGGCGGAGCGGATGTGCCTGGCGCCGGTGATCAAAGAGACCACAGGGGAGATGTCCTTCATCTTGCTGATGTCCATGGAGATGAGCCCCTCCCGGTAGGATACGGGCGGCGCAACCCGGATGGGAAGACCGTCGCGGGTCGCGCCCCGGACCGGGTCGGCCCAGTAGAACGACCCGGAGCCCAGGTCCAAGACCAGCCCGGCGACGACCTCCGATTGATGCATGCCCCGGGCCGCGCTGAGGCTCACCACGCTCGGCGGAAGGCCGCGTGCCAGGTTGGTCGTTCCATCCACAGGGTCCGCCGTGACAGTGAACTCGCCTTCGCCGAACGTCTCCTCGCCCTCCTCGCTCACCAGCCTGGCGGAGACGGCCCGGCGCCGGAGCGTGTCCAGGATGGCCTCGTGGGCGTGGCGGTCCAGGAGGTCCTTGAACGCAAGGAAGGACATGGTCCCGCGTTCGGGGAGCAGCCGCCGAATGCGTTCCCGCACGGAGTTCGCGGCCTCGTGGAGGATCTCATGCCAGGAAAGGGAGATCGAATCCATGGGACCTCATGGCCTCGAGGACCGCCTTCACGGCCTTTTCCGGGGGCGAGGCGCCGTCCACCCGGATCTCAGGCGACTCGGGTGCTTCGTAGGCGAGCTGCTTTCCGGGAACGGTTTCCGCCTCCCCCCTGTCCGCTTTTCGGTAGATTCCCTTCGGATCCCGCTCGGCGCACACCTCAAGGGGGGTGTCCACGAACACCTCCAGGAACCGGGGGAACGTCTCCCGGGCCTTTTCGCGCCACCGCCGGCAATGGGCCGTGGCGTCGAAGATCACGTTTACCCCGTTGGAGGAGAGCAGGAAACCGATGTGGATCATGGCGTTGTAGAAGATTTCGCGCTCCTCCGTGGAGTAGCTGGGGCGGGGGGTTAGCACCGTTCTGAGGGCGTCCGACTCGAGGACCTGGACGGTGACTTCCATGGCCTCGAGCGCCGCAGCCAGCCTGCGGGCGATGGTGCTTTTTCCCGAGGCGGGTAACCCCGTGATCCAGACGGCCCAGCCGGATTTCACCGTGCTTCCTCCAAGAGACGATCGACATTGTATGGATCGAATACTCCCGCATCGAGCACGTTGCGTGCGAGCCGAAGAAGGGCCCTTCGAACGTCAGAGTCGTAGTCCGGATACCAGACGGGGCTGGCCAGCACCAGGAGCCGCCAGGTCAGGTATGGGGGGAGGGTCGAGAGGAGTTCATCATCTCCGGCAGCCTCCAGGTAAATTTGGAAAAAGGCGTCCCACAGGGTTCGGAAAGGGGGAACAAAGGTTTTCTTGTGCAGCAGGCCCCAGAACAGGTAGTTGACGGAGAGCCCGGCCAGGTCGTCGGCGGGCTCGCCGTAAGAGCCCCGGCTCCGGTCCAGCACGGAGAAGTCCGTGCCGTCCCGGAACAGGAGGTTGAAGGGGTGGAAGTCGCCGTGGACCCGGCTGAGGCGGTGGGTGAACCGCTTCAGCCGCCATCGCCAGTCGATGCATCGCTTCTCGATGTCGATGAGCATTTCGGGGGTGACGTCCGGGTGATCCTGGGGATAGCTGTCCGTCAGCCCCATGAGGCACTCGTTGTGGCCGACGAGCTCCCGGGTGCGGCGTTCGTACATGCCCGGGTCGTCCTGCTTCTCGGCGTGAATCTCGGCCAGGTATCGGGCCAGGGCGGCTGCCCGCTCGAGGTCGAGCTCCTCCAGCCGTCCCTCCCGCCTGATCCGGTTCAGGTCCTCGGCGTACACGGTCCCTTCCACGAACTCCGTGACGAGGAAGAGCTCCTCCACCGGGGCCAGCGAGGTCGGCCCGCCCCGGGTAAAGCCCCCCACGTCCAGGGCACGGACGTGCCGGGGAAGACTGTTGAACCCGCGGTACTGCCACAGGAGAAGCGCGGCCCTGTCGCTCATCCTCTGGTGGCCGAAGCCGCCCGGGTTCACCGTGCTCAGCACGACGGAGACCTCCTGCCCGTTCACGGTGAAGTCGATCCTGAGCGGGGTGCCGTACCCGTAACCCTTGAGCGCGCCCGGACCGGGCTTGGCGTCTCCCAGGGGCGTGATGTCGAGGACCTCCACCGACGCGTCGTAATGGGTCGACAGGTAGCGCTCGAGTTGTTTTCGTTCGATCGTCGGCATGAGACCTTGCCCCCTTACACTTGACCTTAAGACCTGTTCAGGCCCGGGTCAAGCGCGCTCTGCATTCCGCCCCCGGTATGCACGGGGGCCGCCTCCCGGAGGGCGCAGAATCCGCTTCTGCTTTCACGAAAGCCGGGGTTCGAGGGGGTCCGGCCGGTTCATGCAGAAGATTTGACACCCGGGCGGTGATTCGGTACCTTCACCGGCATCGCGCGTCCCTCCCCCTGATGTGCGGAACATTCGGCACCGAGGAGCAGAAATGGCCCCGACCTCTTTGAAGACCGGTCTCAAGAAGACCCTGTTCAGCCTCGTCGCCATCGGACTGGGGCTGTTCATGGCGCTGGCCATGGCCGAAGGGGCTCTTCGCCTCACCCGAACCACGCCTTATCACCGGAACGCGTTGAACGCCTTTCACGAGCCGGACCCCATGCTGGGCTGGCGCGGTCTGCGCGGGTTCTCGGGGTTGTTCGTCCGGGAGGACTTCAAGGCCCGCATCGCCATGAACGAGCAGGGGTACCGGAAGAAGGACGCGCGAACCCGGACTCTTCCGGAGGCTTGGAAGGTGGTCTTTCTCGGAGACTCCTTCGCCTGGGGGTGGGGCGTGAGCCAGGGCGAGCTGTTCAGCGACGTGCTCCAGGATTTGCTGGGACCCCGCTACAACGTCGTCAACCTGGGCATCAATACCTTCGGCACGGTCCAGGAGTGGATCCAGCTGGAGAGGGAAGTGCTTCCCATGCGGCGCGAGAAGGTCGGGGTCCTGGTCTATGGAAACGATTTCGAGGACAACCTGAACAGCCGAGGGAACTCGAGACCTTACTGCGAGGTGGAGGAGGACGGGGTCGTGCTCAGGAACCTCCCCGTCGCCAACCCCATCGGCGGCGGCCTGAGGTCCGTTATGCGGCACTCTTATGCGCTCACCCATCTGCGCTACTACCACAACGTGTTCCGGGAGTATGTGGACCTGGCGGAAGCGCGCCTGAAACGGTGGTTCCGTGAGCATCGGGAGGGCGGGGAAGAAAGGCGGAATCCTGCGGAAGGGCAAGCAGAGGAGGAAGAGCCGTCCATGGAAGATGCGGTGGCGGTCTTCGAGCACGCTCTCGCGCAAATCAGCGGTCTGTGCCGGTCGAACGGGATCGAGCTCTTCGTGGTGTACGTGCCCACCGGCGACAACATCGCCTCCGGCAGGCCCGAGTACGACCACATCCGGATCGTCCGGAGCGTCTGCCGACGGCACGACATCCCCCTCGTGGACCTGATGCCGGACTACATCGCCGGGATCACCGGAACCGAAGGAGAGCCCTACTACTTTTCCCGGGACCTTCACTGGACCCCCGACGGGCACCGGCTCGCTGCGGAGATCATCTACGAGCGGGTGTTCAGGGAGGCGTCCGCAGAGGGCTGATCCGTGCGGGACGGTTCAGGACGTTTCCCCTTCCAGGGCCTCCATCACCAGCTCGGTCAGGTCCTTCGCAACGAGGGGCACCTTCTCTCTTCGCGCGCGGGTGAGCATGGTCCGGAGGCACTGCTGGCAGGACGAGACCACCATGTCCGCCCCGGTCGACCGGATCTCCTCGATCTTCATCTGCGCGACCCGGCCGGACAGCTCGGGGTTCACCATCTCCACGTTGCCTCCTCCCCCACAGCAGACGCTCATCTGCCGGTTGTTGGGAAGCTCCTTCAAGCGGAGGCCCGGGATCGCCTGGAGCACGTTTCTCGGCGGCTCGAACACGCCGCTCTGCCGGCCCAGGTCGCAGGGATCGTGGTAGGTGACCGTGGCGCGAAGCTCCTTGAGGGGAAGCCGTTTCTCCTGGATCAGGCGTTCCAGGAACTCCGGGGCCGACAAGAGCTCCACCTCGGCGTCATAAGACGCTTTCCAGGAGTGGTAGCACGAGGGGCAGGTGAACACCACGGCCTTGGCCCCCACCTCTTGCACCTTGCGGAGGTTGTGGGCCCTGTGCGCTTCCACGTGCTCGGGCACGCCCGCTCCGATCAGGGGGTACCCACAGCACCTCTCCTCCCCTGCGAGGATGGTGAAATCGACCCCGGCCCGCTCCATGATGCGCGACATGCTCACCGGAATCTTCTGGGCCATGGGAAAGAAGGAGGCCACGCAGCCCACGAAGTAGACGACCTCGGCGGCGTCCTTCTCGAAGGCGTCGTCGGGCACGTCCCGCAGGATCTCCCGCCAGTCGCCCCGTTCTTCGTTGTCCTCCTCGGAGATGTTGTGGCTCTTCCCGATGCTTCTCGCCAGGCGGTCGGCGGTCTCGGGCTGCAGCCCTTCGCCTGCCAGGCAGGCCCGGTCCCCCATGACCACGTCGCGGGTCCCCACCGAGGGAAAGCAGGCCGCCGTGCAGGCCCCGCAACCCAGACAGCTGAAGATGGATCGTTCAATGTCCCGGCTCCAGCCGACGCGGCCCTCGATGACGGCCCGGGTGATGGCGTTCCGCCCCCGGGGCGAGGCGGACTCCCGCTGCTCCACGGCGTAGACGGGGCAGCTGGGCAGGCAGAAGCCACAACGGTTGCACCGGCACACCTCGTCGTAGGACAACTTCCGCAGCTGGACGATGTTCATGATCTCCTTCCTCGCTCCATTCCCGCGGTTCGCTTCCGGGTGAGAAACCGAACGGCGCCTCGGCCGCACCCTCGGGCGCTGGATCCCCCCATCCATAAACGAATGTCGGGCACTGCGGAGTTTCCAATTCAGAAAGGAGGATTTTTTGTCAAGATCAAGGAGATCAAGAGGTGACGCGGAGGCGTACTCTCGTACGCCGCACAAGGAACCTCGCTGATCGACGATGAGATTGGCAAAAAAGACCCTTTCTGGATGGAAACTAGATCCCGCCCACGAACCGGCCCGGGGAGAAAAGGCGGTCCGGGTCCATCTGATCCTTGATCCGCCTCATCAAAGCCAGGGCGTCCGGCTCGGGCCCCCACAGGGGGAGCCGGGCCTTCCAGGCGGGCGCGGCCCGCTCCACGGTCAGGCCGCCCCCCGTACGTACGCACGCCTCCAGGATCCTCTCCACCACGGGGAGCAGCTTCTCGGGGCCTTCGGGGTCCGCCCCCGGGGGCAGGAGGTGGATCCGCCCCGTGCCGGAGCCCGCCCGAAGAACACAGACCGCGTCCAGGGCGTCGACCCGGGCTGCCATGCCGCTGTACTCTGAGATAGGGTACACGGGATGGATCGTGATGAGGTTCGGCCAGGCCTCCTCCATGGTTTCCTCGAGGTGTCCGTATCGCTCCCAGAAGCGGGCGTGCGCCTCCCCCTCCAGCTGGAGGCGGACCCGGGCCCTCCGGGCCTCCCCCATCTTCCCGAAGGTCTCGCGCATGCGCGTCACCGCCTCCTCCACCCCCTCCAGTGCCAGCGCCACGCCCCACGTCCCGCCGGCCGGCCGGTCCAGCTCCTCCGGGCCCAGCAAGGCGCAGGCCCGGTGGTTCAGCAGCTCCACGGCGGACGGGAGCAAGGGGGACTCGAAGACCCGGTCCACGAAACGGCAGGCGGCCTCTCGGCGGTCGAAGGCGAAGAGCTCCGTGCCCGTGCGTTCCGGCAGGGGGAGCAGCCGGAGCGTAATCTCGCACACCACGCCCAGGCTCCCCTGCGACCCGATCATGAGCTTGGTCACGTCGTATCCGGAGACGTTTTTCACCGTCTTTCCCCCCATACCCACGACCTCCCCGGCCGGCGTGACGTAGCGCACCCCCAGGACCAGGTCCCTGGGCAGGCCGTGGAGGAGGCGGGTAGGACCGCTGGAGTTGGCGGCCACGATGCCGCCCAGGGTGGCGGTGCGGCTGTGGGGAGGGCTCATGGGGATGAAGCAGCCCCGGTTCTCCCGTTCCGGGCAGATCTCCTCCTGCGACGGGGTCACCGGGTCCTCCAGCGGGAGGTAGCAACGGTTCTCCTCACCGGACAGGGCCGCCTGGACCGTCTTGAACCGCACGCCCGCCTCGGCCGTGACGGTCAGGTTGGCCGTGTCCATGTCCACGATCCGCTGAAGCCGTGCCGTGGAAAGCGCCAGGTCGAACCGCTCCGGCGGGAACCCCGCGGCCATCTTGGAGCCGCTTCCCCAGGGAATGACCGCAAGCCTCTTCCGTTGACAGAGGCGAACCGCCTCTGCGACCGCGTTCGTGCTGCCGGGGAACGCCACCGCACGGGGCGGGACCCCGTCCACGGCATGAGCCGCGACCGTTTCCGGGTCGTCCCGGACCGCCTCGGGGCCCAGGACGCTCTCGAGGGACGATCGAATGGATGAGGGGGACGTCATGGCACCACCTTTCCGGGATTCAGGAGCCCCTTCGGGTCAAAGGCCTTCTTGACCTGCCTCATGACGGCCAGGTCCCCCTCGGAGAACACGAAGTGCATCTCCTCGAGCTTCTCGAGGCCGATGCCGTGCTCGCCGCTGATGGTTCCCCCGGCCTCCGCGCAGATCTTGAGGATCTCCGAGCTCGCCGCCTTGACCCGTTCGAGCTCGCCCTCCACCCGCTCGTCGAACAGGATGAGGGGGTGCAGGTTTCCGTCTCCCGCGTGAAACACGTTGCCGATGAGGAGCCCGTACTTCTCCCCCGTCTCCAGCACGCGCTTGAGCACCCCGGGCAGCCGGGTCCTGGGTACGGTCCCGTCACCCACCATGTAGCTGGGCTTCAGCCGGGTGATGGCGCCGAAGGCCCCCTTTCGGCCCGCCCAGAGCTTGGCCCGCTCCGCGTCGTCCCGGGCCGTGCGGATCTCCCGCACGTGATGCCTTCGGCAGATGGCCTGGATCTTCTGCGCCTGTCGCTCCATCCCGTCGACCATGCCGTCCAGCTCGATGATCAGGACGGCAGCGGCGTCCAGGGGGTACCCGGCCTGCACCGACGCCTCCACCGCCTGCATCACCACCCGGTCCATCATCTCCAGGGTGGCCGGGACGATTCCTTCCGCGATCACGGCGGAGACCGTGTTGCCCGCGTCCTCAATGGAGTCGTAGACGGCCAGCATGGTCTTGACCGCCTCGGGTGCGCGGAGGATGCGGAGGATCATGCAGGTCACCACGCCCAGGGTCCCCTCGCTCCCCACAAGCAGGCCGGTGAGGTCGTATCCCGCGGAATCGTGGGTCTTCCCGCCCGTCCACATTACGGTGCCGTCGCTCAGGACCACCTCCGCCCCGAGCACGTGGTTCGTGGTGACACCGTACTTCAGGCAGTGAGGGCCCCCGGAGTTCTCCCCCAGGTTCCCGCCCAGGGTGGAGACCTTCTGGCTCGCCGGGTCGGGTGCGTAGACGAAGCCGTCCCGGAGGAGCCGGTTCTGGAGGTCCAGGGTGATGACGCCGGGCTCCACCGTTGCGGTCCGGTTGGGGAGATCGATCTCCAGGATGCGGTTCATGCGGGAGAGATGGATCACCACCCCCCCACGGGCCGGGACGGTGCCCCCGCTCAGGTTCGTTCCGGACCCCCGCGCGATCACCGGAATCCGCTCCCTGTGGGCCAGGGCCATGACCCGGGAGACCTCGTCCGTGTCTCCCGGGAGGACCACCGCGTCCGCCTTTCCCTTCGCCAGGGAGGCGTCGTACCCGTAGAGGATCCGGTCCATGTCCGAGGTCAGGATGTGATCCGGGCCCACGATCTCCTCGATCTGCTCGATCCAAGGCTTTCGGTCCATGCGCTCCTCCCGGGCTCAACCCTGCGCGTACACGGCGGCCGCGGCCTCGATCGCATCCGGCTTCACCTGCACGCCCTGCGCCCGAAGGATGCCCTCCAGGGCCGACAGAAAGAGGACGACGTTCTTCCTGCACGATGCGTGACCCATGAGCCCCACGCGCCAGACCTTGCCCGCCAGGTCGCCCAAGCCTCCCCCGATCTCGATGCCGTAGTCGCTCAGGAGGGCCTTTCGGACCTTCACGTCGTCGGCCCCGTCCGGGATGCGCACGGTGTTGAGCATGGGCAACCGCTCGTTCTCCGGCACCAGCATGGAGAACCCCATGGCCTCCAGCCCCGCCACCAGGGCCCGGTGGTTCCGCCGGTGCCGCTCGAACCGGGCCTCGAGGCCCTCCTCCGCGATGAGGCGCAAGGCCTCGCGCAGGGCGTAGATCATGTTGACAGGGGCGGTGTGGTGGTACTTCCGCTCCGCGCCCCAGTAGCTGCTGACCATGCTCATATCCAGGTACCAGCTCACCACCGGTCCCTCCCGGTGCTTCAGCGCCTCCATGGCGGCCGAGCTGAACGAGACGGGCGAAAGCCCCGGGGGGCATGAGATACACTTCTGGGTGCCGCTGTAGGCCGCGTCGACGCCCATCCGGTCCAGGGCCACGTCCATGCCGGCCAGGGAGGTGACCATGTCCACCAGGAAGAGCGCCCCGCAGTCCTTTGCGATCCGGGAAAGGTCCTCGAGGGGCGTGCACGCCCCGGTGGAGGTCTCGGCGTGGACCACGGCGAGGATCTTGGGGTTCCTGTCCTGAACGGCCTTTCGGACCGCGTCCGGGTCGACGGCCCTTCCCCACTCGGCGTCCACCCGGATGAGCTTTCCCCCCAGCCGGTTCACGATGTCCGCCATTCGCGTGCCGAACACACCGTTTACGCAGACCGCCACCTCGTCTCCCGGCTCCACCAGGTTGACGAAGCAGGCCTCCATACCTGCGCTCCCGGTGCCGGAGACCGGGATGGTCAGGGGGTGCTCGGTCTGGAAGAGAAACCGCAGGAGCTGCTGGGTCTCGTCCATGATGGAGAGGAATGTGGGGTCGAGGTGACCGATGCAGGGGGAAGCCAGAGCCTGAAGGACCCTGGGGTGCACGTCGCTGGGACCCGGGCCCATGAGGATCCTCTGGCCGGGGTCCAGATCGCGGAACGCATGGACGTCGAAGGTCATGGTTGCCTCCTATAATGGTTGTCCTTTCACAGGGGAATGATAGGCGGCCCCGATCACGAGGGCATGGGGGCCGTTGAACAGGCCGTGTACAGGCCTTGTCTTATACCATGGTGAAGACCTCCAGCCAATCCGCCTTTTCGATGCCCGGCGTCTCCACCTCGAACTCCCGGTAAAACCGGTCGAGGACGCCTTCGACCTCCTCGACGGTCCGATCCTCCAGCATGCGTTCCAACCGCTGGATCGCCTCCTCCGGGTAGCAGAAGAAGTCTCCGG
>JAIPEI010000040.1 GCA_021737245.1 Deltaproteobacteria bacterium
AACCGCATCCGGTTCGGATCGTCCAGGGTCTTACCCGTCTGAATGCAGAGCAGGGCGTCGTGGGACTCGGCGTCCTCCCTGTGCAGGTAGTGGCAGTCGTTCGTGGCCACCATGGGAAGGGAGGGCTCGCCGGCCAGCCCCTCCAGCGCCCGGTTGACACGGACCTGCTCGGGCATCTCATTGGCCTGGAGCTCGAGGTAGAAGCGATCCTTGTCGAAGATCCGGGAAAGGTCGACCGCCCGCCGGCGGGCCTCCTCCACGCGGTCTCTCATCAGGGCGTGGGGGATCATGCCCTTGAGACAGGCCGAGAGCGCGAGGAGGCCGCCGTTGAGCTCCTTCAGAAGCTCCATGTCCACGCGCGGATGGTAATAGAAGCCCTCCAGATGTCCCATGGTCACGAGCCGGTTGAGGTTGCGGTATCCTTCCTCGTTCATGACCAGGAGGACCAGGTGGTAGGCGGTCGGCTGGCCGTCTCCGGGCGCGGAGCGCTCCTTGCGGCTCCCGGGGGCCACGTAGACCTCGCAGCCGAGGATGGGCTTGACGCCGCTCTTCTTCGCTTCCTGAAAGTGCTGTACCGCCCCGAAGATGTTGCCGTGATCCGTGACGGCCACGGATCCCATGCCGAGGCGGGAAGCCCGCTCCTGGAGCTGACGGATCCGAATGGCCCCGTCCAGGAGGCTGAACTCGGTGTGAACGTGGAGATGCACGAATGAGGGGGAGGCGGGCACGATCTTTCCTTCCTGCGGATGGGCACCCGGCCGGCCCGAGGGACCCGTGGGGGGTTGCGTTGCCGTTCCTGGCGACCGATTCGGTTGTTGTCTCCTCGAGAGCGAATATGATACGGTATCTCCGTGTCGTCATCAAGCCCTTTCGAGGACGGTCGAACCTGCCGGGTCCCTTGAATCCGCTTCGTTTGCAGGCTCCGGTTCCGCCGTGGGAGGCTCCGGATTCGCTGGTCGCCCGCTCTCATCGGAACCCCATGAAAAGAGGACATATCACCGAGCTGGAGAAGCAGATCGGGGATCTGAAGGCCGAGAAGCGGCGGATCCTGGATTCGCTGAGGACCGCACGGACCGAGCTGGAGGCCTGTCGCCTGAGGTTACAGCACCGGGAGGAGCTCTACCATGCGGTGCCTTCCATCCTCGTCGTGATCCAGGACGGGCGGATCACGGACGTCAACAACAGCGTCGCCGAGCTGCTCGGATACGATCCCGACGAGCTCCTGGGGAAGCCTTTCCTGGAGATCGTAAATCCGGAGGACAGGCCGCAGGTCCGCGAGATCCACGCCCGGCGGCTGGCACGAAAGGTCGTCCCCGCGCAGTATGAGGCCGTCCTGCTGACCCGGGAAGGGCACTCCCTCCCCTGCGAGGTCCGGGTGCGGAAGATGCTGCTTCGGGGGAAGCGCGCATTCGTGGTCAGCCTCACCCCCATGGACAAGCGGAGGGAGCGGGAGGAAAATCGCCTTCGTTCCAAGAAGACGGAGGCCGTCCTCACCATGGCTTCAGCCCTGGCGGTTCGTTTCGGGCGCCACTGCTCGGACCTGCAAAGCCGGATCGAGCGGCTGGGCAAAGCAGCCCTGGGCGCCGAAAGCCCGATGGGACCGGAGCTCCAGGCCCTGGAAACCATCATGTGCGACGCCCTGCGGACCACGGAACAGCTGAAAACGATCGCACGTGAGAGAATGGAGCCCACGGAGGCCAGGCTGTTCGACCTGAAGGATGTGGTGAAGGAGGCCGTTTCACTCGGTCAGGGCGCCCTGGAAGACCGGGACAGCCGGGATCCTTCGCCGTATCGGGTAAAGACGTACCTCCGATCCGGGGCCCGGATCCTGGGAAATCCCGATGCACTTCGAGACGTCATCGCACATCTGGTCCGCAACGCACTGGAGGCCATGCCTGGAGGCGGGGACCTGTATGTCACTTCCGAGGAGAGCGGGGGACAGGCCCACCTCACCATCATGGACAACGGGAGGGGCGTTCCCGAGCAGTTGATGGATCGCATTTTTGCCCCGTTCTTCACCACGAGGGAGGGGGAGGCGGCGGGGCTGGGGTTGAGCGTGGCCTATGCGGTGATCCGCAGGCACGGTGGAAGGATCGAGGTCACGAGCGAGATGGAGCAGGGCACGGAGATTCGCGTCCGCCTTCCCGTGGCCTCCCTCGAAGCTGAGCCCGGTGCGGCTCGAGCCGATCGAACCAGGCGTCCGGGGAAGGTCCTCGTGATCGCCGCGACACGGGTGCTTCGTGAGCTCCTGGATCGGTTTTTCTCCGCCCATGGCTGGCGGGTCGTGACGGCATCGGGTGTCAGGGAAGGGGTGGGACGGCTCCAGCGTGAGACGTACGGGGGAATCATCCTGGAGAGTCTCGGGGGCGGCGGCCGGGACGAGGCGCTGTGCCGGAGCATCAAGAACCGGTATGGGGACATCCCTACGGTCCTGATCTCCGACAACGGCGGGCCGGACGGTCAGGAGGAGCGGGAAGGCCGTTCGGCCTTCGACCTGGTGGTCCGCAAACCCCTTCTCCTGGATGCCTTTGCGGCCCGGGTCCGCCGGCTCTTCTCAACCGCTTCCCACGCCGGGAAAAAAGCCGTGGAACGTCCATGACGGGACGACGGCCTTGCCTGCTCATGAAAAGAGGAACCACCTGGACATGAATGAAACCCGGGAAAGATCCCGTATCCCCCTTGCGGATCGGATGCGCCCCAGCAAGGTCGAGGAGATTGTGGGCCAGCAGCACCTGGTCGGCCCCGGCGCTCCCCTCCTGCGGGCGCTCCGCTCGGGACGCCTTTTCTCCATGATCCTCTGGGGTCCGCCCGGCACCGGCAAGACCACCCTGGCGAGGCTGCTGGCACAGGAGTCCGGCGCCCCTTTCCGCTCGCTTTCCGCCGTCACGTCGGGGCTGAAGGACGTTCGCGTGATCATCGAGGAGGCCCGGGCCGTCTTCGAAACGGAGCAGAAGCCCACCGTCCTGTTTGTCGACGAGATCCACCGCTTCAACAAGGCCCAGCAGGACGGCTTTCTTCCTCACGTGGAGAGCGGCCGCATTGTGCTCATCGGCGCCACGACCCAGAACCCGTCCTTCGAGGTGATCTCGCCGCTGCTTTCCCGGGCCCGGGTGCTGATGCTCCACCCGCTGGAGCGGGAGGACCTGGAGACCATCCTGCAAAGGGCCCTGGCGGATGCCGAAAGGGGGCTCGGCCGCACCGGGGCGGAGGTGCGGCCGGAGGCGATGGACCAGATCATTCTCCTGTCGGGCGGGGACGCCCGCGTGGCCCTGAACAACCTGGAGCTGGCGGTCCTGGACAGCATCGATTCCGGAGGCGATTCGCCGGCGGTGGGGCTGCCCGAGGTCGAACGCGCCCTGGATCGAAAGGCCCTTTCCTACGACAAGGACGGGGAGGAGCACTACAACCTGATCTCGGCGTTCCACAAGAGCCTCCGGGGAAGCGACGTCCAGGCCGCCCTCTACTGGCTCTACCGTATGCTCGAGGCGGGTGAGGATCCCCTGTTCATTGCGAGGCGCATGATCCGCTGTGCGTCCGAGGACATCGGCCTGGCCGATCCCAACGCCCTGAAGACCACCCTGGCCGCGTTCGAGACCTGGGAGAAGATCGGCCCCCCCGAGGGGGAGCTGGCCCTGGCCCAGGCGGCCGTGTATCTCTCCTCCGCGCCCAAGAGCAACGCGCTCTACCTGGCCGAGAAGGCGGTCAAGGCCGAGATCCGCAGGACCGGGGCCCGTCCCGTGCCCCTTCACCTGCGAAACGCACCGACCCGGCTCATGCGTCAGGCGGGCTACAGCCGGGGCTACCGCTACCCCCACGATCATCCGGACGGATGGGTTCCACAGGACTATCTGCCGGACGGTCTCGAGCAGCGCGACTTCTACACGCCTACGGACCGGGGGATCGAGGAGCGCATTCTTCGCCGCATGAAGAAGCTCCGGGAGAGGAAGCCCTAGGCCGTGGACCGGTGGACGGGGAGCCGCCTCCTCGAATGGACCCGTCTGCGGCCGGGCGGATTCGGCCGGCCCCTGGCAGGGAAAGCCGTACGGCCCTTCCGGAGAAGAGACCGCATGCGACAGGAAACACCCTGATGGACCCGGATTCCGTCGTCATCATCGGCGCCGGACCGGCGGGTCTGACCGCCGCCCACGAGCTGGCCCGGCGGGGGGTTCGCCCCACGGTCCTGGAGCGGTTTTCCCGTGTGGGCGGCATGGCCCGTACCGAGACGCACGGGGGCTGCCGGTTCGATATCGGCGGGCACCGGTTCTTCACGAGGATCCAGGAGATCCAGGAGCTCTGGGAGACCGTCCTGCCCGAAGGCCTGATCCGGGTCCCCAGGCGATCGCGCATCCATTTCAGGGACCGCTTCATCCGCTACCCCATCGAGCTCGCCGACGTGCTCAGGCGCGTCGGGCTACGCGAGGGGGCCGGAATCCTGCTCAGCTACGCGCGGGCCCGATGCCGCCCGCATGGAGAGGAGGAGACCTTTGCCGGGTGGATGACCTCCCGGTTCGGGCACCGCCTCTACGAGATGTTCTTCCGGGACTACACGGAAAAGGTCTGGGGCGTGCCGTGCGATCACCTGCGGGCCGAGCTCGCCGCCGACCGCATCCAGGCGTTTTCGCTCGGCTCGGCCCTGTGGGGCGCCGTGTCCGGCCGCGGCGACCACAAGACCCTGATCGACCGGTTCCTGTATCCGGAGAAGGGGTCGGGCATGATGTGGGATGCGTTTCAATGCCGGGTGGAGGCGCTGGGCGGCACCGTCCTGACGAACGTCGAGGTCGTCGGATTGACCGTGGAGGCGAACGTGGTCCGTTCGGTGACCGTGAGGAGAGACGGCCTCACCGGGGAGATCCCCGTTTCACACCTGATTACGGGAGCCCCCCTGCGGGATCTGGTGAGGATCATCCGGCCGGCGCCGCCCGTGGGGATCGTGCGGGCTGCAGAGGGGATTCGGTACAGGGATTTCCTGCTGGTGGGCCTGGTGCTCCGGCGCGGGGACCTGTTCCCGGACCAGTGGATCTATGTGCACGATCCAAAGGTGGCCGTGGGGCGCATCCAGAACTACAAGAACTGGAGCCGGGCCATGGTGCCGCATCCGGGAAAGACCGGTCTGGGCATGGAGTACTTCTGCTCGCAGGGGGATGCGCTCTGGTCCACGGGGGAGGGGGAGCTGGTCGACCTGGCCCGCCGCGACCTGGAGCGGCTGGGTCTGGCACGGGCGGACGAGGTGGAGGAGGGGGCTGTGTTCCGCCAGACCGAGGCCTACCCCATCTACCTGCACCGCACCCCGGAGGACGTGCGGACGATCCTGGGGTTCCTCGCCGGGCTCTCCAACCTCCGGACCATCGGCCGGAACGGCCTCCACCGCTACGACAACCAGGACCTGGCCATGCTCACGGGGCTCCGGGCTGCGAGGTCCCTTCTCGGCGAGGCCTCGGGACCGGACCCGTCGGGGTAGCCCCTTAGGGGCCCCTTAGGGCCTGTTCCCGCCGAACACCCCGACCACGCCTACGTGCTCGGAAAAGAAGGTGTCATAAGCCTTCATGGCCCAGTCGCCGCCGATCTCCTCGGCATTCGGGCCGAAGAACCGGCCGTGTCCCTCCTTGTGGTCGGCACTCAGAATCCCGTCGGGGTAAGTCATGGTCCAGACGCCGCCGGAGAGATCAAAGGTGCCGTCCGAGGCGATCTCCCCGCCCGCCCCGGAGATGGCGGCCGCATGGGGTGCGGAGCCGGTCACGGCCAGGGTGAAGTCCTCGATATGGGCGGTGTCGAAGTTGGCCGTGGCGGAGAAGGCCCCGGCCAGAATCGCGCTCACACCGTCGTAGAACATGGTCCCGTGCGCAGCGCCGCTGTAAGGGACGCTGCCGGTCTGGGCCGCAATGGCGACTTCCGGGGTGGCCAGGCCCTGCAGCCACCAGCCGGAGTCCACGAAGTAGTGGTCGAGGCCGCCGCTGTTGAAGGTCCCGCTCTGGGCCCATTGGCCGTAAGCGAGGTAGCTTAGCCCGGAGTCGGTGACCGAAGCGGTGGTGGTCACGGAGATGCTGTTGCCCGCACCGTCCACGGTGACGTAAGTGTAGGCGCCGTTGTCCCAGATCAGGTAGTCGCTGTCGAGGATGGAGTCGGCCCGGTGCTCGGCGCCTTCCGCGAACTCGTTGGGGGTCCGGGTCAGGAAGACGTCCCTGAGCACCTCTCCGTCATCACTGTACTTGAGCAGGGTGGCGAAGTAGCCGTACTCCGTCATCTCGGGGGCCGGTTCCTCCCCGCCACCCGACCCCTCCTGGGTGCCGATGCCGGTCTCGGTGTTGGTGATGTTCGACAGGGTGTCGCTCAGGTCGTCCCCGTAACCGGTGAATCCGCCTTCATCCCCGCCTTCATCCCCTCCTCCGGCGCCGGCACCGGCACCCCCGCCTCCCCCGGGGCCGCCTGCGCTCTGCTGAATGCCGGCCAGGATGTCCGGATCGTAGGTCACGGCGCCGGTCATGGAGTTGTAGGTCCACCCCGGACCCAGGGTGATGCCGTTCACAACCACGGATCCGTCGCCGCACGCGGCCACGGTGACGGGCGTACCCCCCGGCCCGGCCTGCGCGAGATAGGGACCCAGGCTCCGCCCGCTGTCCGCCACCCGGATTCCGCCGCTGTCCGCCGTCTTTTCGTCGACATAGTAGACGTGGGCCCCGAACTTGGTTCCCCGAACGCCCATAACCGCCGTCGGGGTCTTGACCTGGAACCGCATCTTTTTGAACCGGAAGAGACGCATGGCATAGAACATGGCCTTGCCCTTGACCATACCGAACACGGAGGTCTTCTCCCCCGTGCCCTCCTGGGCGGTGTAGTCGTCCACGCTGAATCGCGTCTCAGGGGCGAGGCTGACCACATCCTCGTTCGTGAACCGGAGCCGGCAGCGGGTGTCGGGCAGGGTGTAGAACTCGTCGTTCTCGTGCACGGGGTCGCCTTCGCTTCCCAGGTAGGCCTCCCTCGTGGACCGGTGGAGCACCACCACGTTCCCCTCGAGGGAGTGGATGGTCCCGGCCATCTTGAAGGAGGTCGGGGTGTACTCCTCCTGGATCCGGAGGTTCCTCATGTCTTCGGGGAGGAGCTCCGGAGAGATTGCGGCCGCGATCGAGGGATGAACCGCCAGGAGGCATCCCAGCAAGAAAAGTGCGAACAGCACATGGGGGTGCGCGGATTTGCAGGCCATGGTTCTCCTCCTCGGTGTGGGACGGCGAAGCAGCCGCTGGAGAGAAGGTGGATGAATGAAAAGGTGAAAGGCCGGTCCCGATACCGAAGACCTTGAAATCGAACGCCAATATTGTATTTTTTGTTTCCCTGAAAATCAAGTTCATTTAC
This sequence comes from Deltaproteobacteria bacterium, assembly GCA_021737245.1. Taxonomy (GTDB): domain Bacteria; phylum Desulfobacterota; class DSM-4660; order Desulfatiglandales; family HGW-15; genus JAIPEI01. The sequence continues at coordinate 7,348 of JAIPEI010000040.1, forward strand.
TATGCATCCTGATGCCTGAATACGGCGCTGAAGAGGCCACACGAATCATGGTCCCAGACATCACGGTCATCATTCCTGTGAGAAACGGATCACAGACCCTTTCTCTTTGTCTGGATTCTGTGTTTCGATCCGAAGGGATCCGTCGAGGGCCCGAGGTCATTGTTGTGGATGACGCTTCCGAAGATGACTCCGCCGAGGTTGCGGCACAATTCCCCGTTCAACTCATACGATTGAACCGTTCCCTGGGTGGAGGACTTACGCGGAACCCGGGAGTGGAGCGCGCGCATGCCGGCATCCTCTTGTTCACGGATGCGGACGTGGAGCTCGAACCGCAGACCCTGCGGCTGGTGATGGAGAGCTTTCGCGCCCGCCCGGGTCTGCACGCGCTTTTCGGCGCATACAGCAAGGATTGTCCGAGGCCGGATTTCCTCAGCCAGTACAAGAACCTCCACCATCACTTCATCCACTGGACCGCAGCCGGCCGCGCGACCACCTTCTGGACCGGATGCGGTGCGGTGCGTCGCGAGGTCTTTCTTCAGGTTGGAGGGTTTCGATCCGTTCCCTACATCTACGATGTTGATCTCGGGTACAGGCTCAGCGCAGCAGGCTACAGGGTCGAGGTCCTCCCGCACATCCAGGTAAGGCACCACAAGCAGTACACGCCGTGGACCCTTTTGCGCTCGGAGGTCCTGGAGCGTGCGGTCCCCTGGACTGAGCTGCTTTGGGAGCACAGACGGCTGCTGGGAGGACTGAACACACGGCCTTCCCATGTGTTCAGCGTGGCCGCAGTCTACCTCGGCCTGCTCTCGGCACTGCTCCCCTGGTCCGCGGGCGGAAAAGCGGTCGGCCCATTGATCGCCCTTCTCGGGGTATGCCTGCTCAACTGGAGATGGGCGGCTTTTTGTGTGGAGGAGCGTGGGGTGGGATTCGCCCTCCGCGCCTTGGTGATGGAGCTGTTTTACTTTTTTTACAGCGGCTTCGGCCTTGTGCTCGGAACCGTCCTGTGGGGCGCTCGGACCGCATTTGGACGCCTTTCCCGGGCGTTCGGCCCGGGCCTGAGGAATCGCCCGTGAGACAGCGGATCTCCCGCCTCCTGGCCCTGTCCCTCCTCGTGACGGCTGTGGCGGCCGTTTACGGGCAGGTGGCGGGATTTTCTTTCGTGAGCTTCGACGACGGCGTCTACATCACGAACAACCCGCACTTGCGGGGCGGGTTCACTGCGGAGGGGGTGGCGTGGGCATTCCGCGCCACGCGCTCGGGGCACTGGCATCCGCTGACCTGGCTGTCCCACATGCTCGACGTGGAGCTCTTCGGGTTGTGGGCCGGCGGGCATCATCTGATGAGCCTGCTGATCCATCTGGCCAACACGCTGATCCTCGTCGGCCTGCTGGAGCGATTGACAGGCTCTTTTTGGAGATCCCTGACGGTCGCGGCCCTGTTTGCCTTCCATCCCCTCCATGCAGAGACCGTCGCCTGGGTGGCGGATCGTAAAGACCTCCTGAGCACGGGTCTGGCGCTTCTTTCCGTACGTGCGTATGTCGCTTACACGAGGGACACCCGAGCCATCGCCTATCTCCTGTCCTTCTCCATGTTCGCCCTGGCCCTCATGGCCAAGTCCATGGTGGTCACGCTTCCCGTGCTTCTCCTTCTCCTGGACTACTGGCCCCTTCGTCGGACGCCCGGGATGGACAGGGCGCACGACGTGCCCGAGGCTCCGTCGGCCGCGAACCGGATTCGCCGCACCCAGGGATGGGGCCTCCTGATCATTGAAAAAGCACCCTTTCTCATGGCTTCCTTCACGGCGTCGCTGGTGGCGGTCCAGGCGATGGCGGGGGGAGGAGGGACCTCGTCTACCCATCATCCGATTTCGATGCGCTTGGTGCACGCGCTCTCCGCCTACCTCCACCATTTCGTCAAGACCTTCGATCCCACGGGCCTGGCTGTTCATTATCCAGTGCGCGGGGGTATCCCGCTGTGGGAGTCCGCCGCGGCGGTCCTGTTGCTCGCCGGGGTTACAGTGATAGCGGTGTACAATCGGCACCGGGCGCCCTATCTCTTGACCGGGTGGCTCTGGTTCGCGGCCGCGCTTCTGCCCGTATCCGGGCTTGTGGCCCTGGGTTCCACGCCGATGGCGGATCGCTACACCTATTTTCCCCACATCGGTCTCTTCATCGTTCTCACATGGGGTGCGGCGGACCTGGTGAATAAGCACGGCTCCGCTTCGTTGCGCACCCTTCTTCGAGTCGCGGGCGTGGGTCTCCTGGGGATTCTTTGCCTGCTTTGCCGGCAGCAGGTTCACCTCTGGCAGGACAGCAGGACCCTGTTCAGCCATGCCGTTCGAATCAGCCCGCAGAGCGCCCTGGCACGGAACAACCTGGGGCTCGCACTGGCCTCGCAGGGAGAGGACGAGGAAGCGCTGACACATTTCCTGGCGGCCATGCGGGTTGACCCCGAGTCAATGGAAGCGCAAATGAATCTCGGGATCGCGCTCGCCCGAAAGGGGCGGATCCCGGAAGCCGCCGGACATTTGGAAGCGGCGGGCCGCCTCCAGCCGGAAGAGGCGGAGATCCGGAGCTACCTGGCGCGGTGTCACCTGGCCCTGGGCCGGGTGGAAGCGGCGGAGGCCGCGTGCAGGAAGGCGCTGGCCCTGGAGGCCGGGCATCCCAGGGCCCTGATCAATCTGGGGGAGGTCCTTATGCGCCAGGGGCGGGTCCATGAGGCGGAGACGGCATACAGGCGGGGTCTGCGAAGATTCAGGGGATCCGTAGCCCGTCCCATGAGCGGCCTGGCCTCCGCGCTGGCGGCCCAGGGACGGCTGAGCGAGGCTGTGGTTATTCGCAGGCAGCTGCTGAGCATCAGCCCGGGGTACGGTGAGAACTGGTATCGGTTGGCCGTGGAGTCCTACCTCATGGGGGATCGGGCCTCCGCGGTCAGATACTGCCGCCGGGCCCGTGCGCTCGGGTTCGAGGGCCTGGAAGCGGCGTTTCTGGAGCGATTGGAGCGGTTCGGCCGCGGAGCCGGGTCTTGGGAGATGAATTGAGCCCGTCCCCACCTCTGGAAACGAAGCAGGCCCCACACGGTATGGTGGGGCCTGCTTCGTTTTATCTCCTGCGTATCAGGCGGATCGGGCGGCCGGGGTCGATTTTCTTACGGCTGCTTCTGGCCGGCGAACACGCCCCAGGCGCCGATGTTTGAGCTGGGGCAGTGGGCGGCATAGGATCCGGCCTGCTCTTCGGCGCCGGGGCCGAAGTGGGCGCCGCTCACGTTCCAGTAGTCCACCGCGCTTCCGTCGATCTTGAAGGTGCCGTCGGGGTTGTCGATCTGGAACACACCAGCTGAGTTGATGCTGCCCGTGCCCGACTGGGTGAAGTCGATGGTGTGGCCGCCGCCCGAGGCCATGAGGTGGAAATCCTTGATGTGCGAGGCGCCGAAGTCCACCTGGGTGCTGTACGATCCCATAAGGTCCGCCTGGTCGGTCTTGCTGTAGTAGGTCCCGTGCACCACGCCGGAGTAAGTGTACGCCCCGCTCATGGCTGCGATGTCCGTGCTGTCCGAGGGGAAGCCCTCCACGAACCAGAGCTTGTTGATGAGCTCGTACTCGGTTCCGTCGATCACCGGGAAGGGGGGTGTGTCGGCCATGTGGTACCCCCACTGGACATAGCTGTACTGGCCGAGAAGATTGTGGTTGCCATCCAGGCTGAATGTGTTGGAGGTGAGGCCGGCGAGGGTTACCTCAAATCGGTCAACCCCGTCTACGCTGTAATTCCAGATGAAGTCGGCACTGTTCTGCACACCGTAGGCATAAGCGGAGTCCATGGGATCCACCGTAAAGGCCTCGGCCACGTTGCCCGTGGCCCGGTAGAGCAGGAAGGCGGAGAAGTAGCCGTCCAGAGGCTTGTCTTCCGTGCCGACGAACGGCGTGAAGGTGCTTGTCTCCCCCCGGCTCTCTGTCTGGTCCCCGGTCTGGATGCTGGTCACATCCGTGACGTTCGCACTGATCTCGCTGGTGTCCTGGGGGGCGGTCTCTTCACCGGTTACCTGATCTCCTTCCTGGACGGTGGGTTGGGCCGGCGCCGCGGGCTCGCCCTCTTCCTCGCCTTCCTCCCGGACCTGGGTGTCCTGCTGGATCCGGTTCAGGGTCCGGTTGGTGGGGTCGTACGTCTTCCGGCCGGTGGCGGAGTTGTAAGTCTCGTTGGCGTTGACAAGGGCCAGCTGGTTCCCGGTGTTCCGATCGCTGACGCCCAGGGTGCCGTCGCCGCAGGCCACTTCGGTTCCGCTTCCCTGGCCGTCCCCGGTCGCCTGGGCCAGAAGAGCGCCGAAACCGCGCCCGCTGTCCGCGACACGAACGCCGGCGCTGCCCGCGGTCTTTTCGTCCAGAGGGAAGACGCGGATCCCGAACTTGGTCCCTCGAACCCCGACGACGGCCGTGGGGGTCTGGACCTTGAAACGGGTCTCCTTGTACCGGAAGAGCCGCAGGGCGTAGAACATGGCCTTGCCCTTGAGCATGCTGAAGACGGAGCGCTTCTCTCCCTGACCGCGCCGGTCCTCGAAGGCCTCAACGGCAAACCGGGTATCCGGCGCCATGTTCACCACGTCGTCGGTGTAGAACCGGATGCGGCACCGGGAGTCGGCAAGAGTGTTCAGCTCGTCGTTTTCGTGGATTCTGTCCCCGGGCTTTCCAAAGTAGGCCTGCCCTTCCTCCCGGTGCACCACCACGACCCGGCCGTTCAGGGCGTGCAGCACGCCCACCTCCCGGAGGTTGGAGGGAATGTAGTGGTCCTGCACGTCGAGATCCGACAGGTCCGCGGGCAGGGCCTCTGCGGGGACCCCCATCCCCCGGTCCTGCTGGGCCGGAACCGGCAAGCTCCATGCGAGAAACAGGCACAGCAAGAGGCTCCCGAGGGTGATCTTGCACGGTTTTACTCCAATCATTGCCTTCCTTCCTCCTCCCCCGGTTTCACGAACCGGACGGCCTGGGTCACGTCGCCGTAAACGTGGATCTCCACCCGGCGGTTCAACTTCCTTCCTTCGGCCGTGTCGTTCGTTGCCACCGGATCGGCCGGCCCGTAGCCCTCGGCCGTAATGCGTTCTCCATCCATGTAATACCGATCCATGAGAATCTGCTTCAGGGTCTCCACCCGCTTGCGGCTGATGCGCAGGTTCGCCTCCCGATCCCCGCTGGTGTCCGTGTACCCCTTGAGCACCAGCCTGTAGCTGGAGCGCAGGGGCGTCTTGATCACGTCCGTGAGCTCCAGGAGATAGGGATGAAAGGCCTCGGGCGGTTCGACGGCGTACGGCTCGTAACGGACCGTGATTACCTTCCCCAGATAGACCTCTTCCCCGGCGTCGCGATGGGCCCACTCCCACACCTTGAGGAACTCCAGTGGAGAAGGTTCGTTCCGGGCGAACCCTGACCCGGCGAGGACCAGGACAAGGCCCGCCATCGCAACGAGGCTTGCTGCGGATCTGTGTTTCATGATGGTGTACCGCCTTTCGGGGGGCGGCGGCTGATCTCACGGCTTTCTAGAACTTGAATCCCACGCTGAGATTGTAGATGAGCTTGTCGAAATCGTAGAGATCCACGGTGGAATCGTTGTCGATGTAGTTGAAGGAGACGGAGGTAAAGTAGTGCCTCCCGAAGTTCCGGCTCACGACCGTGTAGAAGTTGTGCCTCCTGTCCTTCCGGTGCTCACCCACCGGCCAGAGCAGCGCAGCCGCCGTGTAGTGCTTGAGGGTGTACTTGTACCGGGCGTAAAACTCCATGTCCCAGTTGAACATGCTGAAGCGCTTGAAATAGGACGCAGCCCAGTGGACCGCGTCGTATCCGAAACGGGGATCCTTGGCGTTGCTGTCCTCGTCCGCCACGCTGAAGGAGAGGATGTCCCTGCGCCGGTTCAGGTAGAGGTTCGTGGCGATCTCCATCAGCCTCTTGAGGTTGTCCTGCCCGGTCTTGTCATTGGGCGGGTCGTTCGGCTCGTAGGTGTCCCTGGCGTAGCTGAAGGTGCCTTTCAGGCTGAGCTTGGGCGTGATGAAGTACTCGTAGCTCGGAGAGATGTCCCACGTGTCGAACAGGTGATCGTGCTCATAGGTGTTCTGGGCGTATCCGAAGGGAAGCTTGATCACGCTTTTCCGGCTCACCCACCACGGTCCGGTGGTCACGCGCCAGTGGAGGAAATCGAACTCGATGTACTCGAAGTTGTGCGTGTTGTAGAGGGTGCCGGTGGTGTTCCACATCAGGCCCCGGCGGTCGCCCATGTCATAGAGCACGTTTCCGGACATGTTCAGGACGCCGACCTTGTCCTGGGCCGCCCGCTGCGTCACGCCGAGGGGGCCTATGACGCCGCCGCCGGGGACATTGACGAAGGTGACGTCCGGACTGGAGCTCACATTGCTGTCCTTCTGGATGCCGAGAGAAAGACGGAAGTTGGGGTAGACCTTTCGGGTCTTGGCGTCGATGGAGGCCAGGAGCTTCTCGATGTTCCTGCGCACCGGTTCCGGCGGGTCGGCCTCGAGCACCGTGTTCAGCTCACGGCGCGCGTCGGCGTGGCGGCCCTGGCTGAAGTAGATCGTGGCGAGCTCCAGCCTGACGCGGTGCAGGTTGGGATCCACCCGGAGCATCTCCTGAAACTTGCGTATGGCCAGCTCCGCCTCCCCGGCCTTGGCTGCACAGGACCCGAGCCAGAAGGCCACGTCCATGGTCTCCACGGTGTCGGCGATGTCCTTGAAAATGGGCAGGGCGCGGGCGTACTCCCGGTCGTAGAAAAGGGTGAGCGCCTCGGCAAGCTTGCGGTCCAGCTCATCCACCTCTTCGGGGCTCATGGTCTGAAGCTTCTGGAGGGCTTTCCTGTCGAACTCCTCAGATGCGGCGGTTTTCGTGATTCCTTCCGCCGGTTCGGTTTGAGCGGCGGCGGGTGTGGCGGCGAGCAGAAGGGCTGCGAGGGGAATCAGAAGAACGGCCAGTCGGACCACGCTTTTCGGGTTCATGATGCCTCCACATCAGGTTCATCCGGGGTTTGCTCGGCAGGGGGGCCGGCTGCAAAGACCGCCTTGGGCTGTGCTTCGGGCGGCCTTTTACAAGACCTTAGAAATTCTGCGGAAAGTTATGATAAGCCGGTCATGTTGTCAAGAAAAAAAGCCCCCGGACAAGGCGTGCTGCTTCTTTCTGTGGCATCAGAGGGCTCGAAAACGGCTCTCACTCCCTTCCCGTTCCATATCTTTGTCCCAGCCGCCGTGCAAGTCCCAGCAATCGGGACCGCTCCAGGATCAAGGTGGCGACGAGGATCAGAAACTGGACACCGCAGATCAGGGACTCCAGGAGCAGGATCCCGCGGGAGCTGCGGGCGAAGACCAGCAAGGGCGTGAGGAGCGCGGTGGCCGCCAGGAAGACGTACCTCCACCGGATGGGCGGGGCCCCCTGACCGGCGCGGAGCACGTCCGCGATGCGAAGGAAGGCGAACACCAGCAGGAGGTCCGCCCCGCTCCACACGAGACCCTGCACCTTGGTGGAGACCAGGTAGGCGTCCGGTGTGAAGTGCGCGGCGATCCAGAGAAAGGCGTTATCCAGGACGTCCATGTGTCATCCTCCCCGTCGTTTCAGCACGCGGCAGGCCCGTATACCCTCGACGGCCACCACCCATTCGAACAGGATCCAGAACGCGCCGCAGATGCGGATGTAGAAGAGGGAGATTCCTGTCACCGGCCGCGCGCCGAGCCCGAACCGCTCCACCGCGTGAAAGAGCCCGGCCTGGTAGAGCAAATAAAGGAGAAAAAAGGCGGCGGCCAGGAGGACGACGGCGGCAAGGGGCTCGGATGCCGCGGCTTTCCGGTCTCCGGAGGGATCCTCTGCGGCTCGAAGAATCCCACCGAGCCGGAGGACGTAAATCAT